>JBGAOL010000029.1:0-19543 GCA_044221825.1 Gemmatimonadales bacterium | reverse complement strand
GGCCGCGATCGCTGGGGAGCTCGCCGCCCTGCGCGCAGGGGCCTGGTTTGCAGGGGCGCGACGTGCCTGCCCAGCGGCGGGGCGCTCATCTCCACGCGCGGGAGATCCAACTCCGCGTCCCGGATGGTCATCTCCACGCGCCGGATGTCCAACTCCGCGTCCCGGACGGTCATCTCCACGCGCAGGACGTCCAGCTCCGGGGGCGGGATCGTCATCTCCACCCCGGGACTCCGCTCCCCACCCCGGGGATCGGCATCTCCACGTGCGGAAACTGCTCCCCACGCCGCGGATCGGCATCTCCACGCGCAGGAACCGCTCCCCACGCCGCGGATCGGCATCTCCGCGCGGAGAATCCTCTCCCCACCACCAGATTTCCTCGCCCCACGCCCGGACTCGACTCCCCTGTGCCAGTGGTCGCGCCCCCCGCCCAGTCCGCCTGTTCGCGCGCCCGCGGATCGGCCGTCCCCACTCCCGAGTTCTCTTCGCGAACGCTCGGCGAGAAGGACCTCAAAGTCCATTTATGCAGGCGTGCATAAACGAGGATGCGATTTTCCCTCGGGCACAAGATACGTGCCACGGGGCTGTCATCGATTTTATACATGGTCCGGAATATGCGTCTGTTAGGCTGCGGCACCGGTGACGGCCAACCAAGCACCGGTGCGGAGGGCTCGTTCACAGGGTTCCGGCGCGTGGCCCGCCGGCCCAGGGAGGTCACACGACAGGAGGTTGGTATGGATGCGGCGGTTCGCCTGACCCTCGCGAGGGGGAGCAATGCGCAGGTGCAGTGCCTGGCCAGTCCCTATCCCAACAAGGGCTGGCAGGACGCCGTGGCCGAGCTCGACGTCACCCTCGAGCAGGCCCACGTCCGTCTCAAGGCCCAGTCCACGGCGGCGAAGGACGCCACCACGGCCACCCGCGTGAAGAAGGTCGCCAAGACCAAGCTGCAGGAGGATCACCTGACGCCCATCCTGGTCCTCGCCCGGGGCCACGAGGCGAGCGATCCGGTCTTTGCCCGTCGCTTCCGGTCGCCGCGTCCCCGGGGGAGCGAGGCGGCGTTCATCCTGAACGCCAAGACCATCGCCGATGACGCCGAGAAGGCGAAGGACCGCTTCATCGGGGACGGGCTGGCCGAGACGTTCGTGGAGGATCTCCGTCGGGCCATCACCACGTATGAGGACGCGGTCAAGGCCGCCGTGGCCGCCCGCGCGGCCCGGGTGGGCGCCACCGCGGACCTGTACGACGCCGCCGCCAGGATCGAGGCGGTCATCAAGCGCCTCGATGCCATCACCACCGTGCGGTATCGCGCCAATCCCGATGGGCTCAATGCGTGGAGGAGCGCGCTGCACGTGGCGCGTCGGACGCGCCGGGGTGCCACGACCACGCCGCCGGTGGCGGCGCCCACGGCGGGAGGCACCAAATCCGCCTGACCATCGCCCACGTCATCGTAGGGGCCGGGGTATGGTAGGGGCCGGCCATGGCCTGCCTCCTCCTATTCCCCGCACCATTACTCCATGCTGTTCCGCGGACGTGGATTCCTTCTCGATTGCGCTGGCTGCTGGCTCTACCATGTCGCCGGATAGAAGCCGCCATGGCCGGCCCTCCTATTCCCCGCACCATTACTCCATGCTGTTCCGCGATCGTGGATTCTTCTCGATTGCGCTGGTCCGGGTGGGTTTGAGGAGGGCCGGCTATAGCCGGCCCCTACCATGCGGGGGGTGATCCAGGGGAAAGGGGGACGTCAGTCCCGCGCCCCCAGCAGCGCATTCACCCGCTCCACCAAGAGCGCCGGCCCGAAGGGCTTGTGCAGGAACGCCGAGCCCGGCACCGCCTGGTCCGGCGCGGTCTCGGTGTCGCTGGCGTACCCGGACATGAAGAGCACCCGGAGCCCCGGCCGCTCGGCCAGGAGCCAGCTGGCCAGCTCGCGGCCGCCCATGCGGGGCATCACCACGTCGCTCACCAGCAGGTGGATGGGGCCGGGGTGGTGGCGGGCCAGGTCCAGGGCCGCGTAGCCGTCCTCGGCGGCCAGCACCTCGAAGCCCGCCCGGGTGAGGGCGCGGCGCACCAGGTCGCGCACCAGCGGCTCGTCCTCCGCCACCAGCGCGGTGGCCCGGCGCGCCTCGGGCCGCGCCGCCACGTCCGCCGGCTCCACGACCGGCGGCTCCGCCACGCAGGGCAGGTAGATGCTCACCGTGGTACCGCGCCCCGGCTCGCTGTCGAGCGCCACCGCGCCGCCGCTCTGCTTCACGATGCCGTACACCGTGGCCAGGCCCAGGCCGGTGCCCTTGCCGGGGCCCTTGGTGGTGAAGAACGGCTCGAACGCCCGCTCCCGCACCATCGCCGACATCCCGACGCCCGAGTCCTGCACCGTGAGCCGCACGTACGGCCCGGCCTTGAGGTCCAGCGGCGCCGCCGGGTCCGCCTCCACCACGTCCTGGCAGCCGGTGGCAATGCGGAGCGTGCCGCCGTCCGGCATCGCGTCGCGGGCGTTGACGGCCAGGTTGAGGATCACCTGCTCCAGCTGGCCCCGGTCCACCTTCACCCACGCCGGCCCGGCCCGAAGGTGGTCTCGAAGCCGATGTCCTCGCCGATCAGGCGGCGGAGCATGCCGCTCGCCTCACTGACCACGGCGCGCAGGTCCACGGTGCGCGGCTGCAGCACCTGCTGGCGGCTGAACGCCAGCAGCTGCCGGGTCAGGCTCGCCGCCCGCTCGGCGGCGGCCAGCACCTCCGTCGCGTCGTCGCGGAGCGGGTCGTGCGGCGGCAGCCCCTCGCGGATCTCCTCGGCGTAGCCGGCGATGGCGGTGAGGAGGCGTTGTTGAAGTCGTGCGCCACGCCGCCGGCCAGCTTGCCCACCGCCTCCATTTTCTGCGCCTGGCGGAGCTGCTCCTCGAGCGCGCGGCGCGCGGTGACGTCGGAGACGGCGCCGTCGTAGTACAGCACCTCGCCCGCGGGGCCGTGGAGCGCGGTGGCGTTGAGCAGGCCCCAGAAGGGGGTGCCGTCGGCGCGGTGGAACGCCACCTCGGTGTTCTCCACCTGCCCGTGCCGCGTGATGATGCCCCGCAGCTCGTCCCGGCGCCCGGGCTCGGCGTAGAGCAGCGAGGTGGTGCGCCGGAGCATGTCGTCCGGCGAGTCGTAGCCGAACATGCGGGCCAGCGCGTGGTTGACGTACACCAGGCCCCGGTCCGGGGTGCTCCGGTACAGGCCCTCGTTGACGTTCTTGTTGATGGACGCGAGCAGCCGCTCCCGCCGCTCCCGGTCCATGGCGATGCCGGCCAGCACCGCGGCGCGCTCCAGCACGGCCAGCTCTTCCGGCTGCGGTGCGCGGGGCCGGTCAAAGCAGGCAGAAAGACTGCCGAGCACCTGGCCGTCGGGCGCCCGCACGGGGACCGACCAGCAGGCCGCAATGCCGCGCGCCGCCACGGCGAGGCCCATCGGTGCCCAGGCGGGGTCGGTGGCCACGTCGCCCGAGATCACGGTGCGCTGCTCCCGCACCGCGAGCGCGCACGAGCCGGGCCCGCTGGCAACGAGCAGCCCGTTGAGGGCGGCGCGGTCGATCGGCGGCAGGTCGGGGCCCCAGAGCACCTGGAAGGCGCGTCCCTCGAGCTGCACCACCATGGGGTGGCTGTCCACCACGAACTCCGCCACCCCGCGCCCCAGCCGCTCGATCACCTCCTCGAGGGGCCGCCCCGTGGCCATCAGCTCCAGCGCCTCCGCCTGCCACGACAGCAGCGCCTCGGCCTGGTGCCGGGTGGTGATGTCCCGCACCAGGCTCAGCACCTCCCGCTCCCCCACCCGGACGAAGCGCGCCTCCCGGAACCGGCGCTTCCCCGGGCGGGTCACGGCGTACTCGAGGGGCGGGGCGTCGTCGCCGCGCAGCGCCGCGTCGATGCGGGCGTGGACGTCCTGGGAGAGCGCCGGAAGCACCTCGTCCACCCGGTGGCCCAGCAGTTCACTGGGCGGCATGGTCAGGATGGTGCCGGCGGGCGCGTGCATGTCGAGGTAGGTGCCGTCGGCGGACATCCGGTAGGTGATGTCGGGGACCAGGCGCTTGAAGGCCTCGAGCGCCCCCTCGGTCTCGCGCCGGCTGAGGAGCGTGGCCTCGCGCTCCGCCAGCAGCGCGCCGAGGGCCAGCGGCAGCACCAGCAGGGTGAGGACGAAGACCTGCAGGGTGGCGTAGCGCGCCGGCTCCGGCACGCTCAGGAACGGGCCGATGTCGGCGGCCGCGAACCACGCCACGAGGAGGGCGCCCGTGAGCGCCACGGTGGCCGTGCCCCGCGGCCCGAAGCGCACGGCGGCCAGCAGCTCGATGGGCAGCAGGATGTAGAGCAGCAGGATGCCGACCGTGTCGGCCCCGCGGTGCACCATCACCACCCAGACGATGCCGAGCATGGCGAGCCCGAAGCCCAGCGCCTCGACGGTGGCGCGGAAGGTGGGCCGCACCGGCTCGCGCAGCCAGGTGAGCGCCGCCGGCACCACGGCCAGGATGCCGATGGCGTTCATCCGCCACCAGCCGCCCCAGCCTGACAGGAACCCCATGCTCCCGGCGCCGAGCACCACCACCCGGGTGAACCACCAGATGGTCATGCTGGCCAGCGGGGCCACGCACGCCGCCACCACCAGCGCGCCGAAGTCGCGGAAGCGGTCAAAGCGCCCGCTGCAGCCCAGCCGCCGGAGCAGCAGCACCGCGAGCACCGCCTCCGCCGTGCTGCCGAGGCCGGAGCCCACCACGCCAAGCGGCGGATAGCCGCCCACCGCCACCCGCTGCGCCATGGTGGCGAGCATCACCACCCACCAGGAGTCCAGCCCCAGCAGCCAGAGGCCCGCCACCGCCACGCCGGAGGGCACCCACACCACGGCCATCGCCATGCTGCCGCCCTGCTGCTCCCGGAGCGCCGCGGCGAGGAGCAGCGCGGCGGCCAGCAGCAGCGGGCCAAGGGGACGGCGGGGTGTCACGGCCATGGGCGATACCGGCGTGCGGGCGCCTCGCAAGTGAGGGCTGGCGCCACGGCAACGGTGGCCCCGGGGAGGGGAAGGTTCCGTGAAGGTGGGAGGAAACAAGGAAGGGGCGCCCCGTCAGGCGCCCCTTCGACGGAGGGGGGAGACCGGCGGCTAGGCCCGGGCGGCCAGGAGGGCGTCCACCTCGCGCAGTAACCCCGCGGGGGCAAAGGGTTTCTGCAGGAAGGCGGAGTCGGGGGTGGGGGTGCCGGGGAGGGTGCCGGCATCGGTGGCGTAGCCGGACATGAAGAGCACCCGGAGGCCCGGGCGTTCGCCCTGGAGGGCCTGGGCCAGTTCGCGGCCGCCCATCCGGGGCATCACCACGTCGGTGACCAGCAGGTCGATGGGTCCGGGCAGCTGGCGGGCCAGGGCCAGGGCGTCCACGCCGTCCTGCGCCTCGCTCACCTCGAAGCCGGCCCGGGCCAGGGTGCGGCGCACCAGGTCGCGGACCATCGGCTCGTCCTCGGCGATGAGGGCCCGGGCCCGGCGGGGCCGCGCCGGCGGGGCCACCGCCGCCGCCTCGTCGGCGCCGGGGGCGGCCACCAGCGGGAAGAGGATGGTCACCGTGGTGCCCCGGCCCTCGGCGCTCTCCAGCGCCACCGCGCCGCCGCTCTGCCGCACGATGCCGTACACCGTGGCCAGCCCCAGGCCGGTGCCCTTGCCGGGCCCCTTGGTGGTGAAGAACGGCTCGAAGGCGCGCTGCCGCACCTCGGGGCTCATCCCCACGCCCGAGTCGCGCACGGTGAGGGTCACGTAGGGGCCGGGCGCCAGGTCCACGTGGGCGGTGGCCTCCGCCTCCCCCAGCACCCGGAGGCCGGTGGCGATCTGGAGCACGCCGCCGTCCGGCATGGCGTCGCGGGCATTGACCACGAGGTTGAGGATCACCTGCTCCAGCTGGCCCCGGTCCACCCGCACCCACGCCACCCCGGGGCCGAAGGTGGTCTCGAAGCCGATGTCCTCGCCGATCAGGCGCCGCAGCATCCCGCCGGCTTCACTCACCACCGTGCGGAGGTCCAGCACGCAGGGCTGCAGCACCTGCTGGCGGCTGAAGGCCAGCAGCTGCCGGGTCAGGCTCGCCGCCCGCTCCGCCGCGGCCAGGACCTCCTCGGCGTCGCCGCGGAGCGCGTGGTTGGCAGGGAGGCCGGTGCGGATCTCGTCGGCGTAGCCGGTGATGGCGGTGAGGAGGTTGTTGAAGTCGTGCGCCACGCCGCCGGCCAGCTTGCCCACCGCTTCCATTTTCTGGGCCTGGCGGAGCTGCTCCTCGAGGGCGCGGCGGGCGGTGATGTCGGAGACGGCGCCGTCGTAGTACAGCACCTCGCCGCCGGGGCCGTAGAGGGCGGTGGCGTTGAGCAGGCCCCAGAACGCCGTGCCGTCGGCGCGGCGGTAGTGCACCTCGGCGTTCTCCACGTGGCCGGCCCGGGAGATCAGGGCGCGGAGCTCGTCGCGGCGGCCCGGCTCCACGTAGTGGAGCATCGTGGTGCGCCGCAGCATGTCGTCCGGCGAGTCGTAGCCGAACATCCGCGCCAGCGCGTGGTTGACGTACACCAGGCCCCGGTCCGGCGTGCTCCGGTACAGGCCCTCGTTGACGTTCCGGTTGATGGACGCCAGCAGCCGCTCCCGCCGCTCCCGGTCCATGGCGATGCCGGCCAGCGTGGCGGCGCGCTCCACCACCGCCAGCTCGGCCGGCGTGCTGGGGCGCGGCGTGTTGAAGAAGGCGGCGAAGGTGCCGAGCATCTCGCCATCGGGCGCGCGCACCGGGACCGACCAGCAGGCGGCCACCCCGCGCGCCGCGCACCCGGCCGCGTTCGGGGCCCAGAGCGGGTCGCCGGCCACGTCGGCGGAGATCACGGTGCGGCCCTCGCGCACGGCGGCGGCGCAGCTCCCGCTGCCCGCGGCCACCGCCAACCCCTCCAGTGCCTGACGATCCACCCCGGGCAGGTCCGGCGCCCACAGGACGTGCAGCGTCCGCCCCTCGAGCTGCAGCGCCACCGGGTGCCCGCCCTCCACGAAGCGCGCCACCCCGCGGCCCAGCCGCTCCACCACCTCCGCCAGCGGCCGCCCCGTGGCGATGCACTCGAGCACCTCCGCCTGCCACGCCACCAGCGCCTCGGCGTCGTGGCGCTGGGTGATGTCGCGGGTGAGGGACAGCACCTCGGCCGGGTTGAGCCGCACCAGCCGCGTCTCCCAGACGCGGCGATGGCCGTCCTGCACGTCCTCGAACTCGAGCGGCGCCGGGTCCGCCCCCGCCAGCGCGTCGCCGATGCGCGCGCCGAGCGCGGGCGCCAGCGGCGGGGTCACCTCGTCGAGGCGGCGGCCCACCGCGGTGGGCGGGAGCCAGGTGGCGGTGGCGCCGGCCGGCAGGTGCAGGTCGGTGCAGGTGCCGTCCGCGGCGAAGCGGCCGGTGATGTCGGGGATGAGCCGCTGGAAGGCCTCGAGGGTGTGCTCGCTCTCGCGCCGGAGCGCCGCCAGCCGTTCCCGCTCCGCGATGAGCACGCCGAGCAGGGCAGCGGCAGCCCGAGCAGGGTGAGGATGAGCACCTGCACCACGGTGTAGCGCGCGGCCGGGTCGGTGTCCGCGAAGGGGCCGATGTCCCGGGCCGCGAGCAGCGCCACGGTGAGGACCGCGCCCGCCGCCGCCGCCGCCCCGCCACGCGAGCCGAGCCGGATGGTGCCGAGGATCTGGAGCGGCACCACGAAGTAGAGCAGCAGGATGCCGAGCGTGTGGGTGGGGCCCTGCGTCATGACCAGCCAGGTCAGCCCGATCACGCCCGCGGTGAGCGCGGCGGTCGCGGCCACGGTGCGCGCGCCGTCGTTCGGCGGGCCGCCTGGGCCCAGGTCACCACCAGCGGCACCACCGTGAGGATGCCGATGGAGTTCATCCGCCACCAGCCGAACCACCCCGAGTGGAACCCCACCTCGAGCAGCCCGCCGCCGATGGCCCAGCCGTACATGGTGATGATGATGCTGGCCAGCGGCGCCACCAGCGCCGTGGCGAAGAGCGCCAGCAGGTCGCGCAGCTGCTCGAAGCGCCCGTCGAACCCGAGCCGTCGCAGCAGCAGCGCGCCGAGCACCGCCTCGGCGGCACTGGCGACGGCGCTGGTGGCGATCATGCGCGGGTGGCGGTTCTCGAGGCCGAGCCGCTGCAACACCGCCACCACGGCCACCACCCACGCCCACTCGATGCCCAGCAGCCACAGCCCCCGCCACCCCGATCCCGGACGGGAGCCAGAGCACCGCCATGGTCAGCGACCTGCCCGGCACTTCTGCACGGCCACGGAGGCCCTGGAGCACGCCGAAGAGGAGCGCCACCACCGGGCGGCGCGCGGGCAGGGGCACCGCCGCGCCTCACGCTGCAGGCCGCCTTCGGGGCCGGAGCCGCCGGGCGATGCAGGGGGAGTATCGAAGGTGATTGTCGGCATTTTGCACTCGGGGCGCAGCAAGTCCCCGGTCGTCAGCCGCTCCCGGCGAGGACGCCTACGGGGAGTGATCCATGTCTCGATTGGTTAGCGAGCCTGGTGCTCATGGAGCCTTCCCGCTGGCGGCGCAGGGGGCGGCGCCCCGGGTGTACCACCTGGCGCCCGACAGCCGCCTCGGAGGTGGAAACCGGCATGCGGGCCTGGCTTGCGGGCCACAGTCACATCATCCGCGCCACCCGCTTCAGCGGCACCGGGGCACCGCCGCGCACGAACCCTGTACCGTTAATGACCATTGCCATCACCATCCTGACCGACGGGCTCGAGGTGCTGACGCCGCCGGACACGGCGGAGATCCGCAAGGTCACCGCCTCCATGCGGGACGACGTGCTGCACGTGGCGCAGTACCCCGAGATCAGCTTCACGAGCACCCACGTGAAGCCGGCGGGCAGCGGCTACGAGGTGACCGCCACCCTCACCATGCACGGCACCACGCGGGAGCTGACGGTGCCCGTGGCGGTGGAATTCCAGGGCGACACGCTGGTGGCCCGGGGCCGCTTCAGCGTGAAGCAGACCGACTACGGCATCCGCCCCTTCCGGGGTGGCCCGGGAGGGACGGTGCGGGTGGCGGACGAGGTCAAGTTCCGGGTCGAGGCGCGCGCCCTGCCCGAGTGAGGGTCAGGCGGTGCGGCGACCGGCCGCGTCGCCGGGCCCGCGGTTCAGGACGGGGGCGG
Organism: Gemmatimonadales bacterium; assembly: GCA_044221825.1. Classification (GTDB taxonomy): domain Bacteria; phylum Gemmatimonadota; class Gemmatimonadetes; order Gemmatimonadales; family GWC2-71-9; genus JADJOM01. The sequence continues at coordinate 10,403 of JBGAOL010000029.1, read as the reverse complement.
AGCGGCGGGCGCCGCGGAGGCCCCACGCCATGGCCTCCACGTGGCGATGGTCGGTGCCGCAGCAGCCGCCCGCCACGCGCAGGTTGGGGAGCAGGCGCTTCAGGTGGCCGTAGTCGGCGCCGAGGGCCTCGGGGTTGCCGTCGTCGAGCGTGGGACGCTGGTCCAGCTCGGCGTGGCTCAGGCGTGAGGCATTGGCGCGGATGCCGCGGATCCGCTGCACCCAGGCCGCGCCGCGGGTGAGCACCGCGGCGAAGTGGGTGGGGTGGGCGCAGTTGAGCATGTAGTACGCGGGCGCCCCGCCCGTGGCCTCGTCGGTCCGCTCGATGGCCGACTCGAGCGTCTCCCCCGAGGGCAGCCGCCCGTCGGTCTCCACGGTGAACGACAGCACCACCGGCATCCCCATGGCCTTGGCGGCCAGCGCGATGCCCATCCCCTCCTCCGCATAACTCAGCGTGAAGGCCGAGACGAGGTCCGCCTCGGTGAGCGCAAAGGTGCCCACCTGCTCGGCGTGGTAGTCGGCCGCCTCGCTGGCGGTCATCCGGGTGCCGGGCACGTAGCCGTCGCCCCGGGGGCCGATGTTGCCGCTGATGACGATGGGGCGGCGGCTCGGCGGCTGCACGTCGCGCAGTTCCGCCATGAGCCCGATGGCCTCGCGGTTGTAGAGCGCCAGCGTGCGGCGCGAGTGGCCCAGCCGGGCGCCCCAGTCCCGGTTGGCGCGCCACGTGGGCGACTCGAGGATCAGCCCCAGCCGGTGCGCCTCGGCGAGGCGGGCGTAGCGCTGGTAGTAGCGCACCAGGTGGGCCTGGCCGTCATAGGTCTCGAGCAGGACGTACGCCGCGAACCAGGGCAGCATCAGGCCGTGGTGGTGGATCAGGGTGGTCTCGAGGCCGCCGTCGGTGAGGAACAGCTCGTTCCCGAGTTGGGGCAGGGCGTCGCGATGGCGCAGCATGTGCTCGTCTCCATGGATCGCGTACTCGCTCGAGCCGTGCTCGGGCGCAACGGGCGCGGGCGCTGGGGGCCCGGCGCTACTATTCAAGTGCGCACCCACCCCCGGCCACGCGACACCCCCACCCCCGGCGCCGTAGCGCCCGAGCGCCGCTCGGGCGCAGCACCGAAGGTCGTCCCACAGAACGATTCTCTCGCGAGACCTGCACATGACCACTTCCACGATCCTGGTGACGGGCGCCACCGACGGCATTGGCCGCGCCACGGCCCTCGGTCTCGCGCACCGGGGCGCGCGCGTGCTGGTGCACGGCCGCTCCCGCCTCAAGGCGGAGGCGGTGGTGCAGGCCATCACCCGCGCCGGTGGCCAGGCCGACCCCGTGGTGGCCGACCTCGCCTCCCTGGCGGAGGTGCACCGGCTGGCCGCCGAGGTGCGTACAGCAGCACCGGGGCTCACGGTGCTGCTCCACAATGCGGGGGTGTTCCAGAACGAGCGCACCGAAAGCCGGGAGGGGTACGAACTGACCTTCGCGGTGAATCACCTGGCGCCCTTCCTGCTCACGGCGCTGCTGCTGGACCACATCAAGGCGAGCGCGCCGGCCCGGGTGGTGACGGTGGCCTCGGTGGCGCACGGCCAGGGGCGGCTCGACTTCGACGACCTGCAGTCCCGCCGGGACTACAGCGGCTACGCCGCGTACGCCGCCTCGAAGCTGGCCAACGTGCTCTTTGCCCGCGCGCTGGCGCGGCGGCTCGAGGGGACGCCCGTCACCTCCAACGCGCTCCACCCCGGCGTGGTGACCACTAAGCTGCTCGAGGCGGGCTTCAGGATGACCGGGATCACCCGGAGCAGGGCGCGGCCACGAGCCTCTGGGCCGCCACCGCCCCCGAGCTGGCGGGGGTCTCGGCCCGCTACTTCAGCAACGCCCGCCTGGCCGAGCCGAGCCGCCTGGCGAAGGACGACGCGCTGGGGGAGCGGCTGTGGAGGAAGCGCGCCTGGTGCACCTGGCCCGGCCCGCCTAAGGCCCGGGGAGCATCCCGGCCCCTGCCTGCCGGTACCACCTAACAACTAGCCGCGGGGACGATGGCGCCCCGCCCGGCCGACGGTGATCGTAACGGGCCCGTGAGCGTCGTGTCTCACCCAGCCCGGAGGCCGCGATGCCGCCTGAGTCCCGTGGGTCCGCCACCGCCGTCGCCGCCAACGGCGACGGCGCCTTCTGGGCGGACCCCGACGCGCGGCGGGTGGCCGGCCTCACCGCGCGGAGCGCCATGCTGGGATGGCGGACGGCGCTCATGGAGCTGGCGACTTCGCCCCCCACCTTCGTGCGCCGGATGCAGAACCTGGCGCTCGGCAACTGGCACCTCCTCCTCACCCACGACCGCGACGGCACCTCCCTGGACGTGGGCACCGGCTTCGGCTCCCTGCCGCTCGGCCTCGCCGGCTACTACCGCCAGGCGCTCGGCGCCGAGATGCTGCCGGACCGGGTGCGCTATGCGGCGCTCCGGGGGCGGGAGGAGGGGGCGGGGTGCCGCTTCGTGCAGGGGAGCGGTTTGCGCTGCCGGTGCGGGACGGGGCGGTGTCGCTGGTGACGCTGAACGGCGTGCTCGAGTGGGCCGGCCTCTACCAGGGCGGCAACCCGCGCGCCCGCCAGCTCGACATGCTGCGTGAGGCGCGCCGGGTGCTGGCGCCGGCGGGGCACCTGGCGGTGGCCATCGAGAACCGCTTCGCACTGGAGAGCTGGCTCGGGCTCCGCGACACCCACACCGGCATCGCGGGGCCCACGCTGCTGCCGCGCTGGGTGGCGGGGGCGCTCACGCGGGTGCGGACCGGCGCGCCGTACCGCACCTACCTGTATCACCGCGCCGGCTACCGGCGGCTGCTCGGGGCGGCGGGCTTCGAGCGGGTGCGGGTCTTCGACCTGGTGTCGAGCTACAACGACTACGACTTCATCCTCGACACCGGCGACTCGGCCAGCTACCAGCTGCTGGCGCGCGCCGGCGCCATCCGCGCCTTCTACGCGCCGGCGGGGAAGCTCCGCCAGCTCCTCGCGGACCGCGCGCCCTCCGTGCTCGCCGGGCTGGCCTACGCCTACCTGGTGGTGGGCGGCGCCTCCGCCATCACCCTGCTCGACGCGGAGCATCCGCTCTGGGCGCGCGCGGGGCAGGCGGGGCTCGGGCCCGGCCGCTTCCGGCTGGCCTGCCAGGGCAGCGCGCCCGGCCAGCTCGGCCTCCTGACCCACGACGGCCGCGAGGTGACCGGCCTGCTGGAGCTCGGCACCACCCTCCCCGACGATCCCGACGGCTCCACGCTCCGGACGCCCGCGCGGGCCCGCCTGACCGCCCCCCTGATCCCCACCGCGCGCTTCCCGTGGCGGGGGCTCCAGGTGCGGCTGTGGCAGCCGGGCGCGTAGCCCGCCCCGGCCGACACCACTAAACTTTCCATCCAGCTGCGTCCGCGAACCGGCCATGGCCGGCCCCTACCATGGGACGGGCGGGTCCATTGATTTCCCCGAGCTGACGAGCACACATGCGCTTCCCCTACTGCAGGACGCTCCTCACCGTCGCCTTGGCGACGCTTGTGTACCCGGCCACCGCCCAGTCCCTCGGCACCCTCGCCGTCACCGTCACGAGCGGTGACGCGCCGGTGGCCAGCGCCGAGGTGCGCGCGGGCGCCGCAGGGGCAGTCACGGACACGGCGGGCAGGGCGCGCCTCCGCCTCCTGCCGGGCCCGCGCACCGTGGTGGTGAGCCGCATCGGCTTCCACCCCGACACGGCCCAGGTGGTGATCGTCGCCGACTCCACCACCACGCTGGCGGTGGCGCTCGAGGCGCTCGGCGTGGAGCTCGAGGAGATCACGGTCCAGTCCACCCGCGTGGCGCGGCACCTCGACGAGGAGCCGGTCCGCATCGAGGTGCTGGGCGGCGAGGACGTGGCCGAGAAGACCCAGATGCGCCCGAGCGATATCACCCGGCTGCTGTCCGAGATGGTGGGCGTCCGGATGCAGGCCGGCGCCAGCCCCGTCGGCTCCACGCGGCTCCGGCTGCAGGGCCTGGCCGGCCACTACACCGCCATCGTGGCCGACGGCCTCCCCCTCTACGGCGGCGATCCCGGCGGCCTGGCCGTGCTGCAGCTGGCGCCACTCGACTTGAAGCAGGCGGAAGTGATCAAGGGCACCGCCACCGCGCTCTTCGGGCCCTCGGCGCTCGGCGGCGTGCTCAACCTGATCTCCCGCCGCCCCGACGAGGGCCAGCGCGAGGTGGTGGTGAACCGCACCTCCGCCGAGGGCAGCGACGGCCTCTACTGGGGCGGCGAGCGCCTCGGCGCGCACGCGGGGCTCACGCTCTTTGCCGACGCCCACCACCAGGCGCTCCGCGACGTGAGCGGGGACGGCTGGGCGGACTACCCCGAGTTCACCCGCGTCTCGTTCCGCCCCCGCCTCTTCGTCACCCGCCCCAACGGCGACGAGCTCTTTGCCACCATGGGCGGCCGGAGCGAGAACCGCACCGGCGGCGCCACCCAGGGAGGCGGCTACCGGGAAGGGCTCGAGACGCGCCATCTCGATGGCGGGCTCACCTACCGCCATGCGCTCGCGCCCGCCACCACGCTCTCGTTCCGGGGATCGGGGATGGTGGAGACGCTGGACCACGACTTCGACGGCATCCCGGAGCGGAACCGCCGGCACTCGCTCTTCGGCGAGCTGGCGCTGGTGGGCACCCGCGAGCGCCTCGACTGGGTGCTTGGCGCCTCGGCCCAGCGCGAGGCGCTGCGCGCGCGGGACGTGGCCGGGGTGGACTACACCTTCACGGTGCCCGCGGCGTTCGCGCAGGTGACTGTGAAGCTGTCGGAAACCGTGTCGCTGGCCGGCGCCGGCCGCTGCGACGCGCACAGCGAGTACGGTACCCAGTGCGCGCCGCGGGTGGCGCTGCTGTACCGGCCGGTCGAGGGGTTCAGCGCGCGGCTCTCCGGGGGCACCGGGTGGTACGCGCCCACGCCGCTCTCCGAGGAGACCGACGCGGTGGGGCTGCGGCGGGTGGTGTTCCCGTCGCTCGACCCGGAGCGCGCCCGGATGGCGGCGCTCGACCTGCGCTACGAGGTGGGGCACGTGGAGCTGTCGGGCACGCTGAGCCGCTCGCGGCTCACCGACGTGGTGGCCCTGGTGCCGATCCCGGGTGACCCCCAGGCGCGCGCGCGCTTCACCAACACCCGCGGTCCCACCGACACCTGGGCCGGCGAGCTCTTCGCGGTCTACGAGAAGGCGCCGATCGTGCTCACCGCCTTCTACGGCTACCTGCACGCGGTCGAGGCGGACCCGGCCGGCGGCCGGCGGGAGGTGGCGCTCACCCCGCGCCACGCGCTGGGGGTGGACCTGGCGTGGGAGGCGCCGGCGGCGGGGACGTGGATCGCGCTCGAGGCGTTCTACACCGGGCGGCAGGCGCTGGACGACAACCCGTACCGGACGCACAGCGTCCCGTTCGTGGCGGCCGAGCTGCTGGCGGCGCAGCGGATCGGGCCGGTGTGGGTCTTCGCCACGCTCGACAACATCGGCGACTTCCGCATCACGAAGAAGGATCCCTTCGTCCTCCCGGCACCCACCGCGCTGGGGCAGCGCACGGTCACCCCGTGGGGGCCCGTCGAGGGCCGGACAGTGGCGCTTGGGCTGATGGCGCGGCCCTGACGCCCCCGTCTTACAGCCCCCGGCTTCCCGAGCCGGGGGGTGGCATTATTTTGGGTCACCCGGCGCCGCACCGGCCGGCTCCCATCACAAGCGAGAATTCATGTCCGCGTCCGGACGCCTCGTGCGCCTGTCGCCCGCCGTGCTGTGCCTCGTGGCCTGCGGCGGCGGGGCGGCACCGGCCCCCGCGCCGGAGCCGGCGCCGCTGGCCGTCGTGGCCGAGCCCGCCGACTCCACTCCTGCCCGGGTGGACACCGTCACCGTGCGCGACGCCGCGCTCGACCAGCGGGTGAACCGGCTCGAGCTGCAGCTGCTCGAGAAGGACGCCCAGATCGACCAGCTGCAGGGCCAGCTGGAGGAGGCCCGGCTCGAGGTGGTCCGCGCCATGGCCAAGCTCCGCACCCTGGCCACCCGCGCCGAGGCGGCGTCGGCGATGGCCGAGGCGGAGGTGGCGGTGCAGGGGCTCGGCACCCGGCGCGGCGCCGGTGAGGTGGCGACGGCGCGGCGGCTGCTGGAGCAGGGGCAGCAGGAGTTCACCCGGGAGAACTACGGTGGCGCGCTCTACCTGGCCAACTCGGCCAAGGCCCTCGCCGCCGGCGCGCGCGGACGGGCGGACGGGCGGGGTGGCGTGCGCGGCGAGGTGGCCTTCGCGGCGCCGGTGCGCATGGAAGCCACCGGGCGCACCAACGTGCGCGCGGCGCCGGGGACGGAGGCGGCGGTGCTCTTCGTGGTGGAGCGGGGGGACGACCTGCAGGCCCTCGCGTACGCCGGCGACTGGATGCGGGTGAGCGACGCCCAGGGCCGCAGCGGCTGGATGATCCGCGCCCGGCTGGCGCGGGTGGGCGCCGGGGAGGGAAGCCGCTAGCCCGGCGTGCCGCTGCCCGCCGGCTCCACGCCGGCGCGGCGCACCTGGTTCCGCCCGTGGTGCTTGGCCTCGTACAGCGCGGCGTCGGCGCTCATGATGAGCGCCTCGGGCGACTCCCCATGGACGGGGAACGCCGCCGCCCCCACCGAGATGGTCACCGTCCCGCCCGCAAAGCGCTCCTCGGCCAGCCGCGCCCGGATGCGCTCCGCCACCTCCACGGCGCCGTCAATGGCGGTCTCCGGCAGCAGCACCAGCATCTCCTCGCCGCCGTAGCGCACCGCGCGGTCCACGGTGCGGATCGACTCGCGCAGCAGCGTCGCCACCCGCACCAGCACCTCGTCGCCGGCCAGGTGGCCGTTGGCGTCGTTGTAGCGCTTGAAGTGGTCCACGTCCACCATCAGGATGGCCACCGGCTTGGCGTGGCGCCGCGCCCGCTCGAACTCCTGGGCGATGGTCTCCTTGAGGTGCCGCCGGTTGTAGAGGCCGGTGAGGCCGTCGGTGACGGTGAGGCGCTCGAGTTCCGTGCGCGAGTCGCGCAGCTTCCCCACCATGCCGTTGAACACCTCGGTGAGGTAGCCCACCTCGCCGCCGGTGGTCACGGGGAGCGCCACGTCGAGGTCCCCGGCGGCCACGCGGCGGGCGCCTTCCGTCAGGCGGGTGAGCGGCCGCACCAGCAGCAGCACCAGCAGCAGCGCGAGCCCGCCCACGCCCACGAGCACCAGCCCCACCACCAGCAGGGTGGTGTTCCGCTGTGCCCGCGCCTGCGCAAACGCCGCCTGGAGCGGCAGCTCGGCCACCACCAGCCACGGGCTCCGGCTCACCGTGGCGCCGAGGCCCAGCACCTCCTCGCCGTCGGCGCTGGTGTACTGCACCGTGGCCAGGAGCGAGTCGCCGAGGGCGCTCGCGACCCTGGGAGGGAGGCTGCCCCCGCCCGCCAGGTTCAGTCCGGCGCCGAGGAGGGCGCGGCCCTCGGAGGTGGTGAGGAGCATCCGGGTCCCGGTCTCGGCCGAGGTCCCGGCCAGCAGCCGCGCGACGGGTCCCAGGTCCACGGTGGCGGCGATGGCGCCCGTCACCTGGCCCCCGGGTACCACCACCGGCGAGACGATGTCCTGCACCACGCGCTGGTGCGCGCTGTCCTGCCGCACCGGCCCGATCGCCGGCGTGCCCGCGCGGATCTCGGTGGCCCAGCCTTCCGGCAGGAGCGGCGCGGCGACGGTGTCACTCAGCGCCACCACCTGGCCGGTGGGCGTCAGCACCGCGAGCTGGGGATAGTCGGGGAAGTGGCGGCGCACCGAACCCAGGTAGGCGACGAGGCGCGCGCGGCCGGCGGTGCCCCGTTCAACGTTCTCGGTGACCTCGTAGGAGCTCGCGAAGACCCGGAGGTCGAGCAGCCGCTCCTTGAGCCAGAGGTCCACCTCGCGCGCGCTCTGCTGGCTGGCGCCGCCCAGCTGCTCGGTGAGCTTCTCCGCGAGCGCCTGGCGGTAATGCCGATACGCCAGCCACGCCGTGCTGAACGACGGGATGAGCGTCGCCAGCACGGCGAAGGCCAGGATCTTGCTGCGGATGCTCTCGAGGCGGAGGGCGCGGAGGATCCCCGCGGCTTTCAACTCCCAGGACGGCACGTCTGCTCCGGGCTTGGTGGCGGAAAGATCCCCCGGAATCCGAGCCTCGCAAGGGGGTAACGACCCCCCTATATTTTCGGCAGGCCCGACCCGGGCTTGACTCCTGACTCACGCCACCTTCGAGGAGCCTCGACCTTGGCCGAGCGCGTTGCCGCACCGTCGCACGACGACATCATCTACCCGGACTCGATCCCGTTCCTGCTCACCCACCTGGTCTGCCTGGCGGCCCTGTGGACGGGAGTCACCGTGGAGTCGCTGGTCCTCTGCGTGGCGCTGTACGTCATCCGGATGTTCGGCGTCACCGCCGGGTATCACCGCTATTTCTCGCACCGCACCTTCCGCACCAGCCGGGTGGGGCAGTTCCTGCTGGCCTTCCTGGCCCAGACGTCGGCCCAGCGCGGCATTCTCTGGTGGGCGGCCAAGCACCGCCACCACCACCGCTACTCCGACACCGAGCTCGACATCCACAGCCCCGCGCAGTCCGGTTTCTGGTACGCGCACGTGGGCTGGATCCTGGCCAAGCGAAACGACACGGTGGACTACGCCGACGTCCCCGACCTGGCGCGCTACCCCGAGCTGGTGTGGCTGGACCGGCTGCAGTACCTCCCCGCGGCGATCCTCGGCGTGGCCTGCTGGCTGTACGCGGGGTGGGTGGGGCTGGTGGTGGGCTTCTTCTGGAGCACGGTGCTGCTCTACCACGGCACGTTCATGATCAACTCGCTGGCGCACGTGCACGGCAACCAGCGCTACGTCACCGGCGACGACAGCCGCAACAACTGGTGGCTCGCCATCATCACGCTGGGCGAGGGGTGGCACAACAACCACCACGCCTACCAGCGCTCCACCCGGCAGGGGTTTCGCTGGTACGAGTTCGACCCGACGTACTACGCCCTCCGGGCCATGAGCTGGCTCCGCCTGGTGTGGGACCTGGGCGAGCCGCCGGCCGACGTGATCCGGAACGAGCGGCCGCTGGGCCGCGCGGTGCTGGAGAAGGTGGCGCGCCAGCTGGCCGAGAGCTTCCCGGCCGAGCGGATCGGCGCGCAGGTGCGTGAGGCGCTGGCCACCCACCCGCGCCTGGACGAGATCCGCCGCCGCGCCGCGGAGGCGCGCGCCAACGCCGCCGCCGCCCTGGCCGACGTGCACCTGCCGCACGTCCCCACTTTCGACGAGATCCGGGCGCGGGCGGAGCAGATGTTTGCCCACACTCCGTCACGCGACGAGATCGTGGCGCGGGCGCGCGAGCTCATCCTCGAGGCGGTCTCCGCGCAGCTGGCGTCGCCGGAGCCGGCATAGGGCGGGGGGCGGCGCCGATTTCACCGCAGAGGCGCGGAGGCGCGGAGGGCCGCAGAGGACCTGTGCTCGGAGAGGGGAGCCCGTCTCAGGACGAGCCCAGTGTGTCGAGGGTGGGTGGCAGCACGGTTCGGGACCGGTCCTGAACCTGGAGCAACACCCACAGCAACACAGGGACTTCCCGGAGACGAGCCCCCCTCTTCGAGCGCAGGTCCTCTGCGGCCCTCCGCGCGCCTGCTGCGGTGAACCCCGCACCGAGGCCCGGCCCAGCTAGCGCCCCCGTGCTGATGCCGAGCCCTGCGATCGGGACGCGCTCGAGGCGGTGCGAGGGAAAGGCACGGGCTGGCCAGCCGGCGGTGGGCCACGAACGGCCCACCCAGCTCAGGGTGGCCGTGCCGACAATGAGGCTGCCGGGCTCCTCCCACCAGGCGGCGCGCTGCCCCATCAGGGCCAGCCGCCCGAGTGCACCCATGCTGATGGTGGTGACGGGGTCGGCGTCCCACTGCTTGAGGGTCTTTCACCACCTGCTCCAGGCGGAGCATGTGGCGGGGCCCAGCACGGACCTCGGCACATCGCGGCGGTGACGTAGTAGCCGCCCCACTCGCTCCGGTGGTAGCGCCGGTCGGTCCGGTGAACGAGCCCAGCCATAAGACCCGCCCGCGCGGACCCGAGTCCTGCCCCCAGTGCCGCAGATCCCTGAGCCGTCGAAGCGGAGGCGCTCGACGGCCGGTACGGCATTACCTTCCGCCATCATCCCGCCCACCTGCAGGGCCACCCGGGCATTGACCGGGAGGGTGTACCGGATGCCGAGGCTCACCGCGCCCGCCACTCGGCGGGAGCGGTGGGGGCGGCGTTCACCAGGCGGTGAGACGCACCACCGCGAGGCCGCCACAGGCCCGTCATCACTGCCTCACAAGCAGATCCCGACGGGAAACGCCCAGCGCGCGAACGCCACACACAGCCGCCTGTTCGGGAGCGCCCGCCCCGCCTTGCGGGCGAGACCGTGCCCGCCACC
>JBGAOL010000028.1:0-18949 GCA_044221825.1 Gemmatimonadales bacterium | reverse complement strand
CGCCGCCGCGCTCGAGCCACTCGCGGCTCGAGTAGAGGGCGATCTTCCAGCCGGTGAGCTCGCTGGCCAGGCGGACGTTCTGCCCGTTCCGGCCGATGGCGAGCGAGAGCTGGTCCTCATCGACCACGGCCTGGATGGTCTTGCTCACGGGGTCGCTGAACACCTTGGCCACGCGGGCCGGCGCCAGCGCGAGCCGCGCGAAGCGCTCCGGGTCCGGCGACCAGGGCACGATGTCGATCCGCTCGCCGCCGAGCTCGTTGACCACGGCCTGCACGCGGGAGCCCTTGAGGCCCACGCAGGCGCCCACCGGGTCGATGGCGTCGTCGCGGCTGATGACGGCGATCTTGGTCCGGCTCCCCACCTCGCGGGCCCACGCGCGGATCTCCACGATGGCCTGCTGGATCTCCGGCACCTCGAGCTTGAAGAGCGCCTTGACGAAGAGCGGGTCGGCGCGCGAGAGGATGAGCCGCGGTCCCTTGGGCGTCTCCTCGAGGCGCTTGAGCACCGCGCGGATGGTATCGCCCTGGTGGAACTTCTCGCGGTGGTTCTGCTCGCGGTACGGGATGATGGCTTCCGCCTCGCGGAACTTGTTCAGCATGATGACGAGCTTGCCGCGCTCGATCTGCTGGACCTCGCCCGAGAGCAGCTCGCCCACCTTGGAGGCGAACTCGTCGCGGATCCGGGTGCGCTCACCCTCGCGCACGCGCTGGATGATCCGCTGCTTGGCCGCCTGCACCGCCAGCCGCCCGAACTCGGCGAAGGGCACTTCCTCCTCGAGCATGTCGCCGATGGCGAAGTCGGGATCCTCGTACTGCGCCTCCTCGAGGGCGATCTGCGCGCTGGCGTCCTCGACCACCTCCACCACCTGGCGGAGCCGGACGACCTTGATGGCGCCCTTGAGCTCGTCGAACTCGAGCTCGAAGCGCACGTTGGGCCCGTAGCGGCGCGCGAGGGCGGCGTGGATCCCGTCGCGGAGCAGGTCGAGCAGCTCGGCGCGGTCGAGTTGTTTGCTGGTGGTGAGCTCGCGGATGGCGCTCAGCACCTCTGGGGAACCGGACATCCCGTGTCTCCTGCCCAGCGCGCCGCAGTCTTCTTGGCCGGCGCCAGGTCATCAACTGTCTCGTCCTGCAGCAGTGCTTCCTTCACGTCGTCGAGCGCCACCTGCACCTCCGCCCCGTCGGGGAGCCGGAGCCGCACGTGGGCGTCGTCCGGCAGGCCGAGGATCTCGGCCCGCGGGTGACCGGCCACGCCGCGCGCCGTGACCTTCACGGTGCGCCCGGCGTACCGGCGCCAGTGCTCGGGGAAACGCACCGGCCGTTCGATGCCGGGCGAGGACACCTGCAGCTGGTACCGCGGCCCCACCACGCCCGTCCCCTCGAAGTACCGCTCGAGCGCCCGGCTCACCCGGGTGCAGTCCTCGGCGGTCACTCCTGTCCGAACTCGGATGGACGAGATGCTGCGCGGCGAGGCCGACGCGCGGGACTCCACCAGCTCGTAGCCGAGTTCCGTCACCTGGCGGCGAACGTCGGCGATGAGGGCGCTGTCGGTCATGGGACCCAGAAAAAAAATGTGGGGGAACTCCCCCACATCAGAAGATGCTGCGGCGGGCCAGCCTTGCGGAACTCCACCAGCTCGTAGCCGAGTTCCGTCACCTGGCGGCGAACGTCGGCGATGAGGGCGCTGTCGGTCATGGGACCCAGAAAAAAAATGTGGGGGAACTCCCCCACATCAGATGCCGCCACCTACGGCGGCAGGAGTTCCCCGGACAGCGGGCAAAGTATAGACGTGGTGCGGGGTTTCGTCAATTGCGGGCAGGGCCCAAATCCGGAACGGAGGGGAAGCCAGAGCCGGGCGTTGCTGCGGCCGGCCCACCCCACTTCCAGCCTGGCCAGAGCGTCGGTGCGGCGGGAGTTCAGCGGGGCAACAGCCCGAGGTAAGCCACCATCCGCCCGTCCAGCCCCCCGGACGCCCGGTGGCTGTAGAAGCGATCACGGTCGTGAGCCGAGCACCAAGCCGATGTGGAAATGTTGCGAATGCCCAGTCCGCGCCCCTGCTCCTCAAGGACTTCACGCAGGTCCACGTGCCATGGTCCGGGCCCGTCGGCCGGGAGTCCACAGCGGGTCCGGACCTCAGAACCGACTTCATAACACGGCCCGCAAATCCCTACGCCTGTATGCATTAGCACGTCCGCCGGCACCGTTCCGGCAGCCTCCACCATCCGCTCAAGTCCCACGCCCAGTATCCCAGCGGCAGTGCCGCGCCACCCGCTGTGCAGGAGGGCAATGACGCGACGGACCGGGTCCACCAGATAGACCGGAATGCAGTCGGCGATGGTCACGGTGAGGAGGACCGCGGCCGCCTGCGTGGCGTGCCCGTCCACGCCGTCGATCTGCAGCCACCCCTGCCCGCCCTTGTGCCAGTGCACGGCTGGGCCATGCACCTGGTTGCCGAGGATGGTGGCCGGAAAGGCCGCCTCGGCGCGCCGGAAGGCTCGCCAGCGGCCATCACCGCCAACGGGGGCGCGGTCCAGGCCGAGGTCGAAATCGCGACCGGTGACGCCGGCGACGACGCCATGCTGCTCCCGCCAGCCGGGAATTTCATAGCGCGGATCGGCCTGGACCGCTTCGCGGAGGATTTCCAGGGCAAGGGTGGGGAACGTAACCGAGACAAGACAGGGCGCGGCGTCGCGAGGATCTCTCACGACCGCCCTGCAAGTGGCGGGTGCTGCCGTGCAGCGGCGGGGCTGCTCCAGCTGCTCGATGCTTGGCGCCGAGGGCGCGGAGGCGCTGGCCTGCAGGATGCTCTGCATCCGCGCTCGATCTGGCCCACGTTGTGGATGGTGCTCTGCCCCTCGGCTGCGAGCGAGGCCAGCAGCATGGCCATCCCCGCCCGGATATCGGGCGACTCCACCGTGCCGCCTAGAAGCGCCGACCAGAAATGACGGCCCGGTGTGGGTCGCACAGGACGATCCGCGCCCCCATGCCGATCATGCCGGGGACTCGAACATCTTCTCGAAGATGAGGATCATCCCCGCGCACTGGGTGGCGGTGACGACGGCGATGGACATGGCGTCGGCCGGGAAGGCTGGCCAGGGGCCATCCTCGAGCTTGGGCACGTGGCCGCCGAGGTCCGGCCGCACCCGCCGCTCCTGCCCCGCATCGACGATGAGGCGGTTTCCGTCCACCCGGGGGCGCACCCCGAGGCGGTCGAAGCCGAGGAGGGTGCTGCGGAGGTCGTCGGGGCGGACGTCCTCGGCGATGGTGAGCGGGCTGTTGGTCACCGCCGCGAGGCCGGCTGAAGCCGCGATCCATGGTCGTGGGGCCCGATGGCGATGGCGCCGCCGAGGGGCTTGCCGCCGGTGATGGTGTAGACGTTGGTGCCGATGCCCTCGATGTCGGCGCCCATGGCCACGAGCAGGCGGGCCACGTCCTGCACGTGCGGCTCGGCGGCGGCGTTGCGGAGCACGGTGCGGCCCTTGGCGCGCACGGCCGCCATGAGGGCATTCTCGGTGCCGGTGACGCTGGGTTCGTCGAGGAAGATTTCCGTCCCGACGAGCCCCTTGGCGGTGATCTCGTAGTTCTGCCCCAGGTTGAGTGAGGCGCCGAGCTGCTCGAGGACCGGGAAGGAAATGGGTGTCCACCCGCCGCCGCCCGATGACGTCCCCGCCCGGCGGGGGCAGCGTGACCGAGCCGAACCGCGCCAGCAGCGGGCCGGCCAGGAGGATGGACGCCCGGATCTTGGCGCAGAGCTCGGGCGACAGCGGCTTGAGGCGGGCGCCGCGCCCGTCGATGCGCACCTCGTTGGGCCGATCCACTCGACGCTGGCGCCGAGATCGGCCACGAGGGCGAGCATGGTCTCCACGTCCCGGATGCGGGGCATGTTGGCGAGCTCGACGGGGCCGTCGGCCAGCAGGGTGGCGGCGATGGCGGGGAGGGCGGCGTTCTTGTTGCCGGCCGGGCGGACGGAGCCGGCGAGGGGCCGGCCGCCGCGCACACGATAGCGAAGGGGCATGGCGCCAAAACTCGGGGCGCATGGTGCGCCCGTCAAGCTCGGTGGTATCTTGGTCTCCACGGAGGTACGCCCGATGTTGCTGCTCCTGCAGGCCTGCACGCTGCCGGCGTGGGTGGGTCCCACGATGGCGATCTCGCTGGTCGTCATCGCGCTGGCATTCGTGGTCATCGCCGCCGCCATCGGCATGGCGATTGCCCGGGTGCTGGGCGAGATCAAGAAGCTGCACGAGGCCGTGGAGTCCCTGCGCGGGGACCTGCACCCCGCGGTGACCGCCGTCCGCTCCATCTCCGACGAGGGGCGCCGCCTGGCGGCGCTGGTGGGCGGCGAGGCCGGGGAGGAACTGCTGGCGGCCAGCAAGGCCTCCGGGCCGGCCTCTCCGAACGGGTGCAGAACCTCGAGGCCGTCTACGAGGTGCTGCAGGAGGAGGTGGAGGACGGCCATCGACCTGGCCATCACCCTCCGCGGCTTCCGGCGCGGGGCCGGCTGGTACGGCCGGATCCGGCGCCTCCTCGGGGCCGGGCGGCGTTGACGACCAGGTCCGCGGCGCTGGCGGTCGCGCTCGGCGCGCTCGCCCTGGTGCTCTTCCCGGCGGCGCTGCACGCCTGGACCCCCGGGACCCACATCTACCTCGGCGAGTCCATCCTCGCCAACCTGCAGGCCCTGCCCGGCGCGGTGGCGGACCTGCTCCGCGCCTTCCCGTTCGACTTCCTGTACGGCAACATCGCCGCCGACAGCTCCATTGCCAAGAAATACGCGCGCGTGGGGCGCCACTGCCATCACTGGCACGTGGGCCAGGAGATCCACGACCTGGCCACGAGCGACGCGCTCCGGGCCTTCGGCCTGGGCTACCTGAGCCACTTGGCCGCGGACGTGGTGGCGCACAACCACTTCGTGCCCCGCCAGCTGCTGCTCACCAGCTCCACCAGCGGCTTCGGCCACTCGTACTGGGAGAGCCGCTTCGAGCGGCCGCTCGGGCCCGACTTTGCCCGGACGGCCAAGGAAGTGATCCTGCTGGACCGTTCGCCGGCCGACGCGCACCTCGACCAGATCATCGCGCCCACCATCTTCAGCGTGCGCACCAACCGGCGGCTGTTCCGCGGCATGGTGCACCTGACGACAACCGACGGCTGGCACCGCGCCTTCGAGGTGGCCGAGCGGCGCAGCCGCTGGGAGCTGGCGGTGCCGGACGTGGAGCGGCACCTGGCGCTCTCCTTCGAGTACATCATGGGGATGCTGGCGGACCCCGACTGTGAGGCGCGCCGATTCGACCCCTCGGGGGAGGAACCGCTCCGCAAGGCCAAGTGGTGGCGGCGCGAGGTGCTGCTGGCGGGCGGCTGGCGCGATGCCTCCCGGCTCCACGACCGGGCGGAGGAGGCCTTCGGGCTGCCCGATGCGGCGCTGCCGTACTGGAAGGCCGCCACCCTCAAGCGACCCTGGCTCCAGCCCCCGCCCGCGGCGACACCCGCGCAGGGCACCGGCGCGTGAGCGACCTGCCGGCACCCGACCTGCTGTTCCTGCGGCTCCAGGAGGCCGTGGCCGGGCGCTACTCGCTGGAGCGCGAGCTGGGCCGCGGCGGCATGGGCATCGTGTACCTGGCGCGCGACGTGCACCTCGACCGGCTGGTGGCGCTCAAGCTGCTGCCGCCCGACCTGGCCGGGCGCCCCGCCCTGCGCGATCGGTTCCTGCGCGAGGCGCGGACGGCCGCGCGGCTCTCCCATCCCAACATCGTCCCGATCCACGCCGTGGAAGAGGCGGGCGACCTGGTCTGGTTCGTCATGGCCTACGTCCCGGGCGAGAGCTCAGGCGCCGCTGCGCCGCCAGGGCGCGCTGCAGCCTGCGGAAGCTGCACGGGTACTCCGCGACGTGGCCTGGGCGCTGGCCTACGCGCACCAGCAGGGCGTGGTGCACCGGGACGTGAAGCCGGACAACATCCTCCTCGAGGCCGGTGGACGGCGGGCGCTGATCGCCGATTTCGGCATCGCGGCGCCGGTCGCCGGCGAGGCCGGGGAGGGCGTGAGCGGCACCGTGGGCTACCTGAGCCCCGAGCAGGCCGCCGGCGAGCGGGTGGACGGCCGGAGCGACCTCTACGGCCTCGGCGTCGTCGGGTACGTGGCGCTGGCCAGCCGCCTGCCCTATCCGGCGACGACGCTGGGCGAGCTCAAGGAGCGCCAGTTTGCGGGCACCGCTCCCGCCCTGGCGTCGGTGGCGCCGCACGTGCCGCGGGCGCTGGCGCGGAGCATCGACCGCTGCCTGGCGCCCTTGCCGGCCGCGCGATTCCAGAATGGCGAGGAGCTGGCGGGGGCGCTCGAGGAGCTGGGCCAGGGGCCGTCCGAGTTGCCGGCCCCGCTCCGCGTCTGGCTGACGCGCCACGTGCAGCAGCGCACCATCACCACCGTGATCTCGGCGATCTGGGGAATCCCGCTGGCGATGAGCAGCCTCTTCATGCTCGTGGCGGATCGCCCGCGCGAGGTGGGGGTCATGACCCTCATGATGGCCACGCTGGTCAACTTGCCGTGGCTCGCGTACCTCTTCACGCGGGTGTTCCACACCCGCCGGGTCTTCCGCGCCGGCTACACGCGCCAGGACCTGCTGCTGGCGCTTCGTACCAGTGCCGAGCGGCGGCGTGAGGAACGGGCCTTCGAGGCGGGCCGGCCGCCAACGGAACTGGGGCGACTGATGCGCCGGCTGACGCTCGGCGCCTTCGCGGGGGCGCTGGCGAGCACCGCGGCCCTGCTCTGGTTGCCGAGCTGGCTGGCGCCGGCGGGCATCGTGGAACTCGCGTGGGTGGGCTGCATCGGGTTCACGGGCTTCGGGGTCCTCTTTGGCCGGGTGTTTCCCGGGAGGGAGGTCCCCACGCGCGACTGGGTGGCCGAGCTGCGGGTGCGCTTCTGGGAAGGACCCGTCGGGCGGGGCCTCATGCGGCTCGCGGGGTGGCGCCTCGGCGCCACCGCCGTGCCGGAGCAGGTGCTCCACCGCCCCACTGAGGTGGCGCTCGGTGAGGCGGCCGGGGCGCTCTTCAAGGCGCTCCCCGCGGCACAGCGCCGCGACCTGGCGCGGCTCCCCGACGAGATCACCCGCCTCACCGCGCAGGCGCAGGCCATGCGCCGCAAGCTCGATGAGCTGGACGACCTCATCGCCCAGGCGGCGCCCACCACGCTCTTCGAGGGCGTGAAGCCGGCGGGCGATGGCGGGGCCGGGGCGCTCGCCGAGGCCCGCGCCCTCTGGGCCGAGCGGCTGCGGGAGACGGTGACACTGCTCGAGTCGCTCCGCCTGGGCCTGCTCAAGCTGCACGCCGGCAGCGCCGTTCCGGAGACGCTCACCGCCGACCTGGCCGCGGCGCGGGAGCTCCAGGAGCGGCTGGGCCTGCTCCTCGAAGGCGCGGCCGAGGCGGAGCGGGCGCTGGCGCCGCGGGTGAGCCAGCCGTGAGGACGCCGCTGCTGCTCGCGCTGCTGCCGGGCGCCCTGGCCGCGCAGGTGGCCATCGAAACGGTGCCGGCGCGCCCCCTCCAGGGCACGCTCTTCCGCGTCCGGGTCACCGCCACCACGCCGACACCCGTCTTCGAGCTCGACGGCTCCGTGGCGGGGCAGCGGCTCCACTTCCGGACCGAGAATCGCGTCATCTGGGAGAGCCTGGCCGCGGTGCCGGTGGACAGCACCGACTCGATCGGGGTAACGCTGGTGCTCCGGAGTTCTGGGCCGCCGGACACGGTGCGCACGCGGATTGCCGTCGGCACCGGCGACTATCCGCACGAGACGCTCCGCGTGGCGCCCTCCATGGCCCGGCCGGACTCGGCGGCGCAGCGGCGGATCGAGCAGGAGATCGCGCGGGCGCGGGCGGTGAGCCAAGCCTCGCACGACACGCCGAAGCAGTGGGCCGGCCCCTTCATCCGTCCCCGCCCCGGCCGCATCACCAGCCCCTTCGGCACGGCGCGCGAGTACAACGGCGAGGTGACGAGCCGCCACCTCGGAACCGACTTCGCCGGCGCGGTCGGCGCTCCCGTCTACGCCACCAACGACGGACGCGTGGCGCTGGTGGCGCGGTTCTACCTGGCCGGCAACGTGGTGTACCTCGACCACGGGGACGGGCTCATCTCGGCGTACTTCCACCTCAGCCGGACGCTGGTGAAGGTGGGGGACGTGGTGAAGCGCGGGCAGCGGATCGGCAACGTGGGTTCAACCGGGCGCGTGACGGGGCCACACCTGCACTGGGTGATGCGGTACGGCAGCGTGACCGTGGATCCGATGAGCGTGCTGGGCTTGATCGGGGAGATGCCGGATTCCACAAAGTAACGGCGCCGCCCGAGGGCGGCGCCTGGCGATGCGGCATCCATGATCGCCGATCCGGTCCCTACCTGAGCTTCTCCTGCAGCATGGGGCCCACCTTCTTGGGGTCGGCCTTGCCGCCGCTCTTCTTCATCACCTGCCCCTGCAGGAAGCCGAGCAGCTTGGTTTCCCCGCCCTTGTAGCGCTCCACTTCCTTGGGATTGGCCGCGAGCACCTCGTCGATCCACTGGCCGAGGGCGTCGCTGTCGCCCACCTGCACGAGGCCGAGCCGCTCGGCGATGACCTTCGGGTCATCACTCGAGCCGAGCATCTCGGGGAAGACCCGCTTGGCCGCCTGGTTGCTCACCACGCCGTCCTTCACCAGCCCGATCAGCGCCGCCAGGCGCGACGGGAGCACGGCGAAGCTCCCGGTCTCGTTGTAGCCGCGGATGGCGTCGTTGATGACCCAGTTGGACGCCGTCTTGGGCTCCACCCCCGCCGCCACCACCGACTCGAAGTAGTCGGCCACGTCCCGCTCCGCCGCGAGCACGCCCGCATCGTAGGGCGGCAGGCCGAGGACGCCCATGAAGCGCTCGCGCTTGTCGTCGGGCAGCTCGGGGAGGGCGGCCTTCTGCTGCTCGATCCACAGGCGCGTCAGCACCAGCGGCGGCAGGTCCGGGTCGGGGAAGTAGCGGTAGTCGTGGCTCTCCTCCTTGCTCCGCATCTGCCGCACCTCGCCGGTGCCGGCGTTGAAGAGGAGCGTCACCTGCTCCACCCGTCCGCCGGCCTCGACGATGGCCACCTGCCGGTCCCGCTCCACGATCAGCGCGCGCTCGACGTTGGCGAAGCTGTTCATGTTCTTCACCTCCGTCTTGGTGCCGAGCTTCGGGTCACCGGGACGGCGGATGGAGATGTTGGCGTCCACGCGGAGGGAGCCTTCCTCCATGTTGCAGTCGCTCACCTGGCAGTAGAGCAGCAGCTGCTTGAGCTTGGTGAGGTAGGCGCGCGCCTCAGCAGGGCTCCGCATGTCGGGCTCGCTCACGATCTCGGCAAGCGGGGTGCACGCGCGGTTCAGGTCCACGGCCGTCTTGCCGGGAAGCCTGTCGTGGAGCGACTTGCCCGCGTCCTCCTCCACGTGCAGCCGCGTCACCCCGATGGTGATGTGCCCCCGCTCCGGCGACTCGATGCTGATCCCGCCCGCGGTGGCCAGCGGCTGGTCGAACTGCGAGATCTGGTAGCCCTTGGGCAGGTCCGGGTAGAAATAGTTCTTCCGGGCAAAGACGCTGGTCTCGTGCACCGTGCAGCCGAGGGCCAGCGCCGCGCGGGTGGCGAGGCGGATGGCCTGCTCGTTGGGCACCGGCAGCGCGCCCGGGAGGCCCAGGCAGACGGGGCAGACGTTGGTGTTCGGCGCGTCGCCGAAGCGGGTGCTGCAGCCGCAGAACATCTTGGTGCGCGTCAGCAGCTGCACGTGCACCTCGAGCCCGATGACGGTTTCCCAGGTCATCAGCGCACCTCCTTCGCGGCGTCGATCACCTTCTCGAGGGTGGCGGCCACCGAGAGCATCCGCGGCTCGCCGTTGACCGGCGCCACCAGCTGGGCCCCGATCGGGAGCCCCTGCGACGTGCCGACCGGCAGGCTCAACGCCGGCACCGACGCCAGGTTCATGGAGCAGGTGAAGATGTCCGCCAGGTACATGGCGACGGGGTCGTCGGTCTTTTCCCCCGCCTTGAAGGCCGGCGTGGGCGTGGTGGGGGTGAGCAGGAGGTCCACGCCCTGCATCGAGAAGGCCTGACGGAAGTCGTCGGCCAGGAGGGCGCGGACCTGCTGCGCCTTCCGGTAGTAGGCGTCGTAGTAGCCCGAGGAGAGGACGTAGGTGCCGATCAGGATGCGGCGGCGGACCTCGGCGCCGAAGCCCTGGCCGCGGGTGGCGCGGTAGAGGGCGCGGACATCGCCCTCGCGGCCCACCTTGCGGGCGCCGTAGCGGACGCCGTCGTAGCGCGCCAGGTTCGCCGCCGCCTCGGCGGGGGCAATGATGTAGTAGCAGGGCACGGCGAACCGGGCGTGCGGCATCCGCACCGGCTTCACCGTGCCACCCAGCTTCCGGATGGCGTCGGCCGTGCGCTCGATCCCGGCGCGGACGCCGGGGTCGAGGTCGGCCGGCATGTACTCGTCGGGAATGCCGAAGGTGAGGCCCTTCAGGTCCTGGCGCGGCGCCTCGAGCTCCATGGGGGGAAGCGGGGTGCTGGTGGCGTCGTTCGGGTCGTGGCCGCTGATGGCGGCCAGGACCCGCGCGGCGTCATCCACCGTCTTCCCGAAGACGCTCACCTGGTCCAGCGACGAGCCGAACGCCACGAGCCCGAAGCGGCTCACCCGGCCGTACGACGGCTTCACGCCCACGATGCCGCAGAAACTCGCCGGCTGGCGCACGGAGCCACCGGTTTCCGAGCCGAGTGCGGCCGGCACCACCCCCGCGGCCACGAGCGCCGCGGAGCCGCCGGAGGACCCACCGGGGACGCGGCTGTGATCGAGGGGCAACTTCACCCGCCCGAAGGCCGAATGCTCGGTGGAGGACCCCATGGCGAACTCATCCATGTTGGTCTTGGACGCGATGAGCGCGCCCGCGGCCCGGAGCTTCGTGATCACCGTGGCATCGTAGGGCGAGGTGTAGCCCTGCAGGATGCGCGAGCCGCAGGTGGTGGGCTCGTCGGTGGTGACGATGTTGTCCTTGATGGCCACCGGCACGCCGGCGAGGGGCAGCGCCTCCCGCTTCTTCTCGGGGGTGCCGTCGACGCGGGCCGCTTCCTTGTCCAGCACGGCCTGATCGAAGTGGATGACGGCGTTGAGCTCGCGGGCCGCCGTGATCCGGGCGCCCGTGTCCCTGGCCACGGCGGCGGCCGTGAGCGAACCCCGCCCCACCGCGCCGGCGATACGTGCCACCTCGCTCATTCGGCCTCCATGGCGCCAAGCTTGGGCACCGTGAAGAGGCCGTCGGTGAACTCCGGGGCGAATTCCTGCGGCGGCCGCGCGAGCGGTACCGAGCCGGGGTGATCGGCGCGCAACGTCACCGACGCCGGGCCGGCCAGGAAGGGGGGCGCCTGCTCGCCGGCCGGCACCTCGCGCAGCTGTTCCACGAACCCGACGATGTTCGCCATCTGCTCCACCAGCTTCGGCAGGTCCGCCTCCGCCACGTCGAGCTCCGCGAGCTTCGCCACCTTGAGGACGTCTTCCCGCCCGATGCTCATGCGCTCTCCCAGTCGCGTTCGAGCCCGGCGTAGGCCACCAAGAGCTGCTTCACGCCGTGCTCCTCGTCGTCGAACTTCACCGACACCTTGAGTTCCTTGCCCGAGCCCGTGAGGCCCTGGATGGTCCCGCTGCCGAAGCGGCGGTGGCGCACCCGCTCGCCCTTCACGTAACGCGGGGCGTCCTGCGAGGCGTCCGCGGCCGCGGGCTCCTTCACGCTGCCCTTGGGCGGCTCGTATTCATCGTCCAGCCAGTTGCGGCGGTACCCGCCGGCCGGAGCCGTGGGCGTGCCGAAGGCGCCGGGGCGCCGCGGGGCGGCCGCCGTCTTCCAGTCGGGCGCCCACATGCTGGAGGTCCGCTTCTCGTCGAGGCCGTCGCGCGGCAGCGCCTCGAGAAACCGGGAGGGGCGGCCGGGCCGGAGCTCCCCGCCCCGCCGGCGCGCCCGCGCCCAGGTGAGGTACAGCTTGTCCTTCGCGCGGGTGATCCCAACGTAGCAGAGGCGGCGCTCTTCTTCGAGCCCGTCGGCCTGTTCCTCCGCCCGCGCCAAGGGGAACAAGCCGTCCTCCATTCCGGTCAGGGCCACCACCGGCCACTCCAGGCCCTTGGCGGTGTGGAGGGTCATGAGGGTGACGCCGTTGCCGGCGCCCTGAATGGAATCGTGGCTGGACAGGAGCGCTGCTTCCGCGAGGAACCGCTCCAGTGGGGTCCCGCTCTCCTCATCCGGCTCCACCACCTCGGACCATTCGGCGGCGCTGGCCACCAGCTCGCGCACGTTGTCCCAGCGGTCGGCGCCCTCGGGGCCGTCGGCCATGAGGAACTGCTCGTACCCGGTGGCCTGGATGATCTGCTCCAGGATCTGCGCCGGCGGCCAGTGGCCGGAGCGCTCGGTGAGGTCGCCGAGCAGCGTGGCGAACTTCCGGAGCGCCTCCCGGACGTTGGGGCGCAGCTCCGGGACCAGGTCGGCGGTGGCCGCCACTGAGAGGAGCGAGCGACCCCACTTGGCCGCAGTCTCCTGCAGCGTGGCCAGGCTCGACTCACCGAGCCCCCGCCGGGGAACCTGGGCGGCGCGGAGGAAGGCCTCGTCGTCGCTCGGGTTGGCCACCAGGCGGAGGTAGGCCAGCAGGTCCTTCACCTCGCGCCGGTCGTAGAAGCTGATGGCGCCGATGATCCGGTACGGCACCCCGGCGCGCCGGAACGCCTCTTCCATGGCGCGGGACTGCGAGTTGGTGCGGTAGAGCACCGCCATCTGGTCCCAGCCCCAGTCGCCGTTGGCGCTCCGGGTGCGGAACTCCTTCACCACCCACTCCGCCTCGTCCCGCTCGTCGGCCGCCGCCAGGACGGTGATGGCCTCCCCCCCGCCCCGCTTGGTGCGCAGCGTCTTCCCGATCCGCCCCTTGTTCTCGGCGATGACGGCGTTGGCCGCGTCGAGCACCACCTTGGTGGAGCGGTAGTTCTCCTCGAGGCGCACCACCTGGGTGCCGGGGAAGTCGTGCTGGAAGGTCTGCATGTTCCGCACGTCGGCGCCCCGCCAGCCGTAGATGGACTGGTCGTCGTCGCCCACGGCGCAGACGTTCTGGTGCCGGCTGCCGAGCTGCTTCACCAGCTGGTACTGCGCGGCGTTGGTGTCCTGGAACTCGTCCACCAGCAGGAAGGCAAAGCGTTCCTGGTAGTACTGCAGCCGGTCGGGGCGCTCCCGGAAGAGCGTGAGCGGGTGCAGCATCAGGTCGTCGAAGTCCATGGCGTTCTGCGCCTTGAGCGCGGGGCCCATGACGCGGAACACGTCGGCCGCCACCTGCGCCAGCCGGTCGAACGGCGAACCCGAGGCCATCTCGTCCGGGCTCGTCATCCGGTTCTTGGCCGAGGAGATGAGGCTCTGCACCATCTTGGGCGGGAAGAGCTTGGTGCTGTGCCCACGCTGCTCCATGAGGCGCTTGATGAGGGAAAGGCGGTCGTCCTCATCGTAGATGGTGAACTGCCGGGTGAAGCCGAGCGCTTCCGCCTCACGCCGGAGCAGCCGCGCCGACAGCGAGTGGAAGGTGCCGATCCACAGGCCCGACGGGTCCTGGCCCAGGAGGCGGCCCACGCGGTCCTTCATTTCTCCCGCGGCCTTGTTGGTGAAGGTCACGGCGAAGATGCGGCTGGGCGGCACCCCGGCGGCGTCGATGAGGCGCGCGATGCGCATGGTGAGCACGCGGGTCTTCCCCGAGCCCGCGCCCGCCACCACCAGCAGCGGCCCCTGGACGTGCTCCACCGCCGCGCGCTGCGCGGGGTTCAGGCCCTCGAGGCCGATCAGGGGCGGGTTAGGCGACATGGGTCGGGATCCGGATCAGGAATGTCGCACCGGGATCGGAACTTTCCAGCATCAATTCCCCGCCGTGGGAGTCCACGACAACGCGCTTCGCCAGCGCGAGGCCGATGCCCCACCCGCTCGATTTCGTGGTCATGCCGGCGTCGAAGATGAGCCGGCGGATGTCGCCCGGGACGCCCGGGCCGTCGTCGATGACGCGGATGGCCGTCGCGTCCTCCTCGGCGGCCACCTGGAGCGTGATGGTGCCTTCCCGCCCCTGCAGGGCGTCGATGGCGTTCTTCACCAGCGACTCGAGCGCCCACTCGAGCAGGATCGGGTCCCCGAGCACCACGGGGCCGTGCGGGGGCGCGTCCACCCGGATCTCGATCCGGTTGACCCGGGTCGGGAGCCGGGGCCGGAAGTAGACGGCCATCTTCCGGGCCAGGTCGCCCACGTCGATGGGCTCCCGCCGGATGGCGTGGCCGATCCGCTCGAACCGCTGCGCCACCCGCTCCAGCCGCTCCGCGTCCGCCGCGAGGTGGTCCGCCAGATGGGGGGGCGGCGTGGCCCGGCTCCGGAGCTGCTCGATCCAGCCCTGCAGGCTCATGAGCGGCGTGCCCATCTGGTGTGCCGCCTCGCGCGCCATGGCCACCCAGAGCCGGTCCCGCTGCGCCGCCATGGCGCTGCGCCAGGCCATGACCCCCACGGACAGGATGGTCACCAGGATGAGCGCCTGCAGCACCGTGAGAAGAGTCAGCTGGCGCGCCGTGGGCACCGGGCCGTAGTGGAGCGTCCCGAGCGCGGGCTCCGTGATCGGCGGGTTCTCCCGGTCCAGGGCGCCGGCGTACTCGAGGATCCGGGGATCGTCGAGCGCCGCCTCGAAGGGCAGGTTGGCCGCCGCCGTCACCTTCCCTGCCGTGTCGGTGACGACGAGCGGGATGCCCGCGCGGCGCACCTGCTCCCCCAGCCGAAGCAGCGCTTCCGCCTCGGCTCCCTCGCGGGGGTCGTTGAGGCCGGCGAAGACGCCGGCGTACAGGCGGCTCATCGAGAGGGCGTCGCTGCGGAAGTGCTGCACCACGATCCAGCCGGAGCCCGCGGACAGGCCCGCGAGCAGGACCACGAGGACCACGACCAGCGCCGGCCCGAGCCGGCGCAGGTCAGGCTTACGCACGGGGCACGAGGCGCTCGGTGCCCATGTACGGCACCAGCGCCGCCGGGAGGCGCACGGAGCCGTCCGCGGCCTGATTGTTCTCGAGCAGCGCGATGATGGTGCGCGGGAACGCCACGCCCGACCCGTTCAGCGTGTGCACGAATTCCGGCTTGGCCCCCGCCTCACGGCGGAAGCGGATGTTGCCGCGCCGGGCCTGGAAGTCGGTGAAGGTGCTGCAGCTCGACGCCTCGAGCCAGGTGCCGACACCGGCGGCCCACACCTCGAGGTCCCAGGTGCGCGCACTCGCAAAGCCGGTGTCGCCCGCGGCGAGCGCGAGACGCCGATACGGGATCTCGAGCCGCTCCAGGATGGTCTCGGCGTGGCGGGTCAGGCGTTCGTGCTCGGCCTCGGAGTCCTCCGGCCGGCAGTAGCGCACCAGTTCCACCTTGTCGAACTGGTGCACCCGGATCAGCCCGCGGGTATCCTTGCCGCCGGCGCCCGCCTCCCGACGGAAGCACGGCGTCCACGCGACGTAGCCCTTGGGGAGCTCGGCGGCGTCCAGGATCTCATCCCGATGGATGTTGGTGACCGGCACCTCGGCCGTCGGGATGAGGAACAGGTCATCGGCCCCGGCCAGGTAGAGCTCCTCCTCGAACTTGGGGAGCTGGCCCGTGGCTGTCATGGTGGCGCGGGTGACGACGTACGGCGGCGAGATCTCCGTGTAGCCGTGCTCGCGGCTGTGGACATCGAGCATGAAGTTGGCGAGCGCCCGCGCGAGGCGTGCGCCCATGCCCGTGAAGAGCGGGAAGCCCGACCCGCTGATCTTGGTGCCCCGCGGCAGGTCGAAGAGCCCGAGCGCCGTGCCCAGCTCCCAGTGAGGTTTCGGCGTGAAGGCGAAGGCGGGCTTGGTCCCCACCTCCTTCTCCACCCGGTTGGCCGAGGCGTCGCCCTCCGGCACGGAGGGGAGCGGGAGGTTCGGCACCACCATGATGATGCGCTCGATCTCCTCGTCGATGCCCCGCACCTCGGCGTCGAGCGCCTTCACTTCCTCGCCCGAGGCCTTGAGCTCGGCGAGCAGGTCGTCGGCGCTCTCCTTGGCCTTCTTCCGCCGGGCTACCTCGTCGCTGGCCGCGTTGCGCCGGGCCTTGAGCGCCTCGGTGCGCGTCAGGGCCTCGCGCCGGCGGCGGTCCAGCTCCGCGAGGGTGGCCAGCATGGCGTCCACCGCCGGGTCCAGCCGGCGGGCGAGCGCAGCACGGACGCCGTCGGCGTCCTGGCGAAGCAGCTTGATGTCGATCACGGCCGGATCAGGAGGACGTGGTGTCCACGGTGAGGAAGCGGTAGCCGCAGTTCTTGTTGGCCACCACCTGGACCGCCATGGTGCGCGCCGCCGTGTCGATGGCGAGCACCTCGAGCTTGGCGTAGAGCGGCACCCCGTACAGCGAGCAGCTGTTGATGGCGGTGCGGAGGAAGAAGCGGTCCCCGACGGCCACGGGCACCGTGTCCTTGGTGACGTAGCCGTTGAGCGGCGCCTTCTTCATGGCATCGAACGTGATGGTGCTGCGGAGCAGGCCGGGCAGCACCGAGGTGGTGCTGCCGAGGCCGAGGGCGCGGAGGGGCAGCAGGACACTCGCCCCGCCCGGTGTCACGTCGTAGGCAAACTCGAAGGACGAGCCCACCTCCCACGTCCGCACGGCGCCACCGTTCTCCACCGAGTAGGCCGAGGGCTTGGCCAGCGGCCCGGTACTGAGGGTCCACAGCGTGTCGGTGGTGAGGGCGTTGGCGATCGTCGCCCTGGGCAGGTCGTTGGGATCGCTGCACGCGGCAGCGGCGAGGACGACGGCGGCCAGCAGGGCCAGCGGGCGGAGGGGTCGGGCCATGGGGCAAACCTAGGGGTGCTTCGGGGGAGGGTCAACCCGCAGTGATTCCTTGACTTCGGCCCTCGCGACCCCCTACAATCCCGACGGCTTCCCCACCTCACTTCCGGAGCGCTCCATGGCTGGTTTGCGCGACGTGGTCCAGGGCCTCGCGGCTCGTCCCGACGTGGACGCGGTCGTGGTGGTCTCCAACGACGGCCTGCCCATCCATCACGCCGGCCGCACCGACCTCGACGCGGAAGCCATCGCCGCGCTCGCCGCCAACTTCGCCAGCGGCGCCCGCCGCCTCGGCACCGCGGCCGAGTGCGAGCCGCTGACGGCCAGCGTGCTCGAGTTCGAGGACCGCCTGGCAGTGGTGCGCACCATGGGCACCGAGGGCCAGCTCTTCGTGCTGGCCAAGCCCGCCACCAACATCGGCGCGCTGCTCCACGACCTGCGGCGCCAGGCGCCGGACCTCGCCGCCCTCCTCTAAGCCGACGACCTCCCCATGCGCTGGGCCGTGATCCTGGCGGGGGGCTCGGGCAGCCGCTTCTGGCCGCTCAGCACGCCTTCCGCCCCCAAGCAGCTGCTGCCCCTCGCCGGGCCCACCTCCACGGCCGAGCAGGCGGTGACTCGCCTCGAGGGGCTGGTGCCGCGCGAGCGGGTGCTCGTCGTCACCGGCCCCGCGCTGGCCGGCCCGCTCAACGCGGTGCTCAAGCTCCCGGCGGAGAACATCCTGGTGGAGCCGCGCGCCGCCTCCACCGCGCCGGCGCTCGTATGGGCCACTGCCGAGGCACGTCGCCGCGATCCGGAGGCCGAGGTCCTCTCGCTCCATGCCGACTGGACCATCCGCGAGGACGACGCCTTCCGGAACACCGCCGCCCAGGCCCTGGGCACCGCGGCCCGGCACCACCGGCTGGTCACCGTCGGCATCGTCCCCTCGCGGCCCGACACCGGCTTCGGCTACATCGTCCCCGGCAACGCGCTCGACGACACGGCGCGCACGGTGGCGCGCTTCGCGGAGAAGCCCAACGCCGCCACCGCGCTCGACCTCATGGCCTCCGGCGCGCTCTGGAACAGCGGGCTCTTCGCGTGGAGCGCCGAGACGCTGCTCGAGGAGGTGGCCCGCCACACCCCCGAGCTGAGTTCGCACCTCGGCCGCCTCACCAACGGCGACGTGGCCGGGTTCTTCGCGTCGGTCACCGCCATCTCCATTGACGTGGGCGTGCTGGAGCGCAGCAACGCCGTGGCCGTGGTGCCCGGTCGCTTCACCTGGGACGACGTCGGCACCTGGGACGCCCTGCCCCGGGTCCGCAAGCGGGACGCCCACGGCAACGTGGCGGTGGGACCGGTCCACCTGGCGGCGGCCGAGGACTGCGTCGTGTGGTCCGCCGGGGACCCGATCGTGGTGGGCGGCGTGAAGGACCTCGTCATCGTCCACGCCAACGGCCGCATCCTGGTGATGCCCCGGCACCAGGCCGCCGACCTCAAGGCGCTCCTCGACAAGCTGCCGGCCGACGTCCGGGACCTGCCGTGACGGGCATGGTGGCCGCGGCCCTTCACCTCCTGGAGCCGGACGCGCCGGGGGCCGCGTGGGCGCCGTTCGCCGGCGTGCGGCCGATTGCCGAGCTGCGCGCCGGGGTGTGGAAGATTCGCGAGCGGTGGGAGGCGGCGCTCGACCTCGACGCCACCGCCATCATGGGCGCCCACGTGGCGGGCTTCCACGAAGGCATGGAGCCAATAGTCACCGCCGTGACCGCCGTGCGCGGCCCGGCCGTCGTGGCCCGGTCGGACTTCGCCCCCGCGGGCGCGGCCGTGGTCCTCGGCCCCGGCACCCGGCGCCTGACGCATGCCGGCCGGAGCGTGGCCTGGGTGGTTCCCGCCGGCGCCACCTGGGACGGCCCGTCCGAGCAGGGCGAGGCCCTCGCTATCGACGGCCTCCCGCTCCGCGGCACCTTCGACCTGCTCACCGCCCTCGAGCGCTTCCTCCCCGCCGACACGCTCGGCTTTGTCGCCGGCGCCAGCGATCCGGTGCCGGCGGGCAGCATCGTGCTCGGCGACGCGGCGCTCATCTTCTGCCGTGGCGCCGTCGTCGAGCCCGGGGTGGTCTTCGACACCCGTGGCGGGGCCATTGTCCTCGAGGCCG
>JBGAOL010000455.1:0-2304 GCA_044221825.1 Gemmatimonadales bacterium | reverse complement strand
CCGCCAGGACGAGCACGCCACCCACCTGGATCCAGCGGGTGCGGTCCACCCGCGTGGGTGCGGGAAGGGCAGGGGCGGTCATGGGGCACCGGGGGAGGGGGACGCCCCAAGGTAAGAATTGGTACGGCGGGGCGCCATGCTCCGGCGCTCACTGAAGTGCGCGCTCGGCACGGCAAGTCCTGAAGGACTCGCGTCGCCAGCTGCAGCGCCCCCGTAGGGCCCGAGCGCCGCTCGGGCCCGCTTGGACTTCGGGACCGCGTTGCCAGCGCGACGCTCCGGCACCACGGGAGCACCCCGAAGGGTCATTGCCGCGGGAGGCTCAGGCCGGCCCCGTCAGCCTCCGTCCATACCAGCTCCCCTGCTCCGCCCGCACCGCATAGCGCGTGAACGAGGTCCGGTCCGCATCCGGCGAGGCGCGGTGCTGGTCCAGCTTGTGGCGATGGCTACCCGGGCCGTACGCAAACTGGCGCATGGCGTCGAAGCTCTGCCAGGTGGTGACGGTGACGGGATCGTGGGTGAAGACGCCAGGGAAGAAGAAGGTCTGCTGGGAGCAGAGGCCCGGGGTGTTGGTCATGCCGGCGCGCACGGCCGCCACGCCCGCGCCGAAGCGCTGGACCCGGGCCAGGTCGAACCCCGCTCCCTGCACCCAGCCGGAGGAGGTGACGGCCACCATGGGCTGGTCCGTGGGCGGCGCCGGATGCAATTCGGCGAAGAGCGGACCGGGCGCCGCGGTGGAGAGGTGATTGGCCTCGCCGAAGGTCCGGAACGGCGCCAGCACGGCGCCCCACGTCTCCTCGGCCCCGTCCCACCACGGCACCAGGCGCGACCGGGTAGCCAGCGCGCGCGCGGCGTCCTCCTCCCGCTCGTGATAGCCGAGCAGCAGGACCACCCAGCCCTCGAGCCTCGCGGGATCGGTGCCCGCGGCGCGCGCGTCGCAGCCGCACCGGAGCGCGTGCGCGGGTGAGGCGCTGGCATCGGCGATGCCGCCGTGGGGGGTGAGGTCCACGAAGCGGGCGAGCTGGACGGAGGTGAAGCGGGCCACGGGCATGAGGGGGGCTCCCTGGGGCTTAGCGCCCGGCAAGGGCGGGGTCGGCCACGAGGGGCCAAAGCAGGGTGAAGCAGGTGCCGCGGCCGGGCGTGCTGGCCACGCGGATGTGGCCGCCGCACTGGGTGATGATGCCGTACACGGTGCTGAGCCCGAGGCCGGTGCCCTTCTCCGGGCCCTTGGTGGTGAAGAACGGGTCGAAGATGCGCGCCGCCACCTCGGGCGCCATGCCGAGGCCGGTGTCGGTTACCGTCAGCTCCATGTAGCGCCCGGGCGGCAGCCCGGCCTCCGCCAGCGGCCCGGCGTCCTCGACGCCCACGGGGCGGGTGGCCACGGTGAGGGTGCCGCCCCTCGGCATGGCGTCGCGGGCGTTGATGGCCAGGTTGAGGAGCACCTGCTCGCAGCGCACCGCGTCGCCCCGGACCTGCACGCTGCCGGGGGCCAGGTCGGTGTCCACCAGCACCTCGGGCCCCACGGCGCGGCGGAGCATGGGGAGGCAGCCGCCGATGGTGGCGTTGAGGTCGATGGCGGTGACCAGCGTGGGCTCGCGGCGGCTGAACTGCAGCAGGTGGGTGGTCATCTGCCGGGCCCGCTCCAGGTGCTGGCGCAGCTGCGCAAACGCCTCCTCGCCGGCCACCTCGGGGTGGTCCAGCCGGAGTTCCTCGAGGTTGGCCCAGAAGACCTGCAGCAGGTTGTTGAAGTCGTGGGCCACCGCGCCCGTCATCTGCCCCACCGCCTCCAGCCGCTGGGCGTGCTGGAGCTGGTCGGAGAGCTGCCGGCGCTCGGTGACGTCCACCTGCGTGCCCACCGCCAGGCGCGGCTTCCCGTCGGTGCCCCATTCCACCACCCGGCCCTGGCTCGCCATCCAGCGCCAGCTGCCATCGGCGTGGCGCATGCGGAACTCCGCCTGCACCCGCGGGGCCTGCCCGGCCTCGTGCAGCTCCACGGCGCGCTGGAAGGTGGGCCGGTCCTCGGGATGGATCCGGGCCATCATCCCCGCGAAGGGCCCCGCCAGCTCCGCCGGCGTGCTGCCGACCATGGCGGCGAAGCGCGGGCTCGGCGTGAGCACGTCGCGCAGGTGGTCGTACTCCCAGAGGCCTTCCTCGGCCGCCTCGAGGGCGCGGGCGAAGCGCTGCTCGCTGGCGCGGAGCGCGTCGGCGGTGGCCTCGAGCTGGCGGCGGCCCTGCTCCAGGCGCGCGTCGCGCTCGGCGAGGGCCGTGGCCATGCCGTCGAGGGTCCGGCCCAGGCGGCCCATCTCG
>JBGAOL010000027.1:0-19335 GCA_044221825.1 Gemmatimonadales bacterium | reverse complement strand
GAGCGCGAGCCACGCCCCCAGAAACGAAGCTGCCCACACCACGAAGGGCGTGAGCAGCCAGCCGATCAGCCGGGCGACAACCGCCGCGACCCGCATCGGGCCATTACTTCCCGCGCGCCCCGAACCCGGTCACGATCGTGCCGACCGCCAGCGCCGGCAGGAAGGCGATCCCGAACGTCGGGACGTTGAAGGCCGCGCCGAGAAGTGCGCCACCGCGCCGCGGCGCCGATGACCACGGTGAGCACCAGCGTCAGCACGGCGGCGCCCACCAGGTGGGCGAGCCGGACTTGGCCGCCTGGTTGGCGAGGATCCCAGGCGCCGAGCCACGGCATGTAGCAGCCGACCATCCACCAGATGGGATGGGCACCACCAGTTGCTCCCGCCGCCGACAGCGAGCCAGCGATGGGTGTAGAGCTTGAAGGGCAGCAAGTTCCCCTGCAGGAACGTGACGTCGATCAGGAGGAACACGCCGGTGGCGAGGAGGCCGATGCCGGCCGCGCTGGCGATCCCGTCGATCTCCCGGGCGTTGACCCAGAGGCCGGGGAAGAAGCTGGTGAACACCGCGCCCGCGATGAGCAGCACGGCGAGCAGGCCCGCCTCCGCCGGCCCCTCGAGGAACCGGGACACCACGCCGATGGCGACGATGAAGACGGTCTGGACGACGGCGAGCTTGATGCCCGACCGGATGATGAACGGCAGGTCAGTCTGGCTCAGGCCAGCCGAGGGATGCACCGCGGAACTCATGTGTGCTCCAGGGGAGGGTCGCAGAACGGCCTAAGTATAAATACCCCATGCAAGTATCACCACCACATCGGTGACCGCCCAGGCTTCCAGAGCCTTGTACATGCCCCGCTGGTGCTGGTCCGGGGTCATCTGGGGGTGGTTCGGAGCCAGGGGACCAGTACCCAGCCCCAGGCAGCCAGCGCCAGCGCGAAAAGCCCCCCCACCGCAGCAGCCCCGCGCCGCCCCCGCCCCCACCCTCTGCAGCACGCCCCAGCAACGAAGAGCCCGAAGGCCACCTCCCACCGCCCCGAGGGCGATGAGGAGACTGGGCCGCATGCCGAGGATCAGGGCGAGGGTGCGGTCACCGCGGCGGCGGTCTTCCTCGAACTGGTAGAGCTGGGTCAGCGGGTAGAGTGCCGCGAAGAGCGGGCAGAAGGCCAGCAGCACCCAGAGATGGGCGGGGTCGAGCGGCCGCCCCGTGGCGGCGTACCCCGCGTAGGGGGTCAGGGTGCCGAAGCCCACCATGTTGATGACCCAGTCCACCCCGGCCACGGCCTTGAACCGGAACGGGGGCACCGAGTACACCAGTGACAGCAGGAAGCAGGCGCCGTAGGCCCAGCGATAGGCGGCGGCAACCGGAACGCCAGCAGCTGCCCCGCGCCATGAGCACCAGCGCGACCATGCGGGAGGTGCCGAGGGACGGGCGGCGGCGCAGGAGTAGCCGATGTCGCCCTCGTCCCGTCGAAGGCGGAGTTGATGGCGAGCGTACCGCCGTTGAGGAACAGGGACCCAGCAGGTCAGGCCGAGGAGCGCGGGGCCGAGCGCCTCGCCGTGCCGCGCCCCGCCCAGTCCCACGGCCAGCAGGTAGCCCAGCGCCGTGTGGGCAGCCGCGATCAGGCCACTCGGCCGGGCGCAGGTGCAGCAGGTAATCGAAGGCGGGCCCGAGGAGCCGGTAGCCGAGCCGGCGATGCGGCGGCGCGGCGGTGGCCGTCACCACTTCACCCCGAGGTAACCGGCGGCCAGGCGGAGCCCGTGCAGGGTGAGGTCGGGGTCGATGAGCTCGACGGTCCGGCAGAGCGGCACGATGGTTCCCGCGAGCCCGCCGGTGGCCACCACCTTCGGCTGCGTCGGGGTGGGCCATTCGGCCTGGATGCGACGCACCAGCCCGTCCACGGCGTCGGCGGTGCCGAGCAGGACGCCGGCGCGGATGCATTCCTCGGTGCGGCGGCCGATGACGCGGGCGGGTGGGCGGAGTTCGGTGGCCGGCAGCTTGGCGGCGCGCCGGGTCAGCTGGTCCGACGAGGTGCGGAGCCCCGGCATGATCACCCCGCCGATGAAGCGGCCGTCGCCGGTGATGCAGTCGAAGGTGGTGGCGGTGCCGAAGTCCACCACGATGGTGTCGGTCCTGAACCGTTCGACGGCGGCGAGGGTGTTGATGATGCGGTCGGCGCCGACGGTGAGGGGCTCGTCGACGTCCAGCCGGATGGGGAGCGGCGAGGTGGCGTCGACGATGCGCACGTCGGCGCTGGTGAGGGTGCGGACCCTCCACGAGGCTCTGGGTGACCGCCGGCGCCACCGACGCCACGATTGCCGCGCGCACCTCGTTGGGCGAGTGGCCCGCGTGGAGCAGGAAGGCGCCGAGCGCCGCCCCCACTCGTCCGGGGTGCGGTCGGGGTTGGTGGTCAGGCGCCAGTGGCTGGTGACCGCGTCGCCGCGGAAGAGCCCGGCGGTGATCTCGGTGTTGCCGATGTCGAGGGTGAGGAGCATGGCGCCGCGGCTCGGCTGGGGTGAACGGGTCAGGCGACGAGGACGGTGCCGGAGCGGACGGCGGTGATGCCCCCGCGTCCCTGCACCAGCAGCGCGCCGTCGGCGCCCCGGTGCCCACCACCGGCCCGGCAAGGACGCGACCGCCAGTCAGTCGCGGGCAGGCCGCGTTCGCCGGTGCCCGTGGCCGGTTCGGCCTGGGCCTCGCGGCCGGCGCGATGGCCTCGCGAAGCGCGGCGGCGAGGCGCGGCCGCGCAGCCAGTCGCGGGCAACATACCGGGCCACCTCGTCCGGCGTGAGGGGGCCCGTGGCCGCGCCCGCCGCCGCGATGGCCGCGCGCAGCGGCTCGGCCAGGGCATCGGGGGCGAGTCCCGGCGCGACGCTGGCCAGGGTGACCGCCCGGTGGCGCACCTCGTCGGGCAGTGGGTTGGCCACGTTGAGCCCGAGGCCCACCGCTACCCAGGCGAGCACGCCACCCTGCCAACGCGCCTCACAGAGGATGCCGCCGAGCTTCCGGTCGGCGAGCATCAGGTCGTTGGGCCACTTGAGGGCCAGGGTGGTGCCCGGGGCGAGGGCCTCGAGCACCCCCGCCGCCGCCAGCCCCACCCGGAGACTCAGGACGGACGCGGCCGCCTCCGAGGCCGGGCGGCAGAGGACGCTCATCCAGAGTCCGCCCGGGGGACTGGCCCACGTGCGGCCGCGGCTGCCCCGCCCGCCCACCTGCTCCTCGGCGACGATGGCGCTGCCGGTGGGCGCGCCGGCGTCGCCGAGGGCGTGGATCAGGTCCTGGGTGGAAGCAACGCGCGCCTGACGCGACAGCAGCGCCCCGGCCATCGGCTCACCCGGTGACCCGCCCCGCGATGGCGAGGAGGAAGGCACCGAACGCGATGCGGTACCAGGCGAAGACGGTGAAACTGTGGCTCGCCACGAAGCGCAGCAGGGCCTTGATGACGACGAACGCGGACAGGAACGCCACCACCAGGCCGGTGGCGAAGAGCGGGATGTCGGCGGTGGAGAGGATATCGAGGCTCTTGATGAGGTCGAGCCCCGCGGCCGCGGCGAGCACCGGCACGGCCAGGAAGAACGAGAACTCGGTGGCGGCGGTGCGCGAGAGGCCGAGCGCATAGCCCCCCATGATCGTGGCCCCGGACCGGGACACGCCGGGGACCAGCGCGAGCATCTGCGCCAGGCCGACGCCGAGGGCCAGCCGGGGCGACAGGTCGTTCACGTCCGCCACCCTGACGCCGGGCTTGAGCCGCTCCACCAGGAGGATGGCGACGCCGCCCACGATGAAGCCCCACGCCACCACCACGGGCGTGAACAGGTGGGCCTTGAGCCAGGAGTGCGCCAGGAATCCCACCACCGCCGCCGGCAGGAAGCCGAGCGCCAGGTTGGTGACGAAGCGGCGGCTGGCCGGCTCCCGCGCCACGCTGGTGGCCACCGCCAGGAACTTGTGGCGGTACAGCCAGACGATGGCGAGGATGGCGCCGAGCTGGATGAAGATCTCGAAGGTCTTGGCGCGCTCGCCGGTGAAGCCCAGGAAGTGGCCGGCCACGATCAGGTGGCCCGTGGAGCTGACGGGGATGAACTCGGTCATCCCTTCCACCAGGCCCAGCACCACCGCCTGCAGGAGTTCCGGGCCGCTCACGTGAGCGCCTCGTCGTACAGCGCCTCGTACTGCGGGACGATGATGTCGGCCGAGAAGGTGCGGGCCTGCGCGATGGCGGCGCTGCGCATCGCCGCGTGGCGATCGGCATCCCGCAGCAGCTCCACGGCCCGGCGGCCCATGGCCTCGACGGACCCCGGCGGCTCGAGGATGCCGCTCACGCCATCGGCGATGACCTCGGGAAGTCCGCCGGCGCGGCTCGCCACCGCCGGGGCGCCGCAGGCCATGGCCTCGAGCGCCGCGAGACCGAACGACTCGGTCTGGCTCGGGAGCAGGAAGAGGTCGGAGGCCTGCAGGATGCTGGCCACGCGGTCGAGGCGGCCGAGGAAGCGCACGCTGTCGGTGACGCCGAGGGCCTCGGCCTCCTTCTCGGCCTCACCGCGATCGGGGCCGTCGCCGACCATGACGAGGGTGGCCGGGACCGCGCGCCGGATCCGGGCGAAGATGCGCACGACGTCGCGCACCCGCTTGACCTCGCGGAAGTTGGAGATGTGGGTGATCACCTTGTGGCCGGCGGGCGCCAGCGCCTCGCGCGGCGCCTCGGGGTCGGGGCGGTACTCCTCGAGGTTCACGAAGTTGGGGATCACCCGCACGTTGCAGTTGACGCAGCCGAAGGTGCGGTAGGTCTCATCCCGCAGGAAGTTGGAGACGGCGCTCACCTCGGTGGAGCGCTCGATCGAGAACTTGGTGATCTGGTAGAAGCTGGCCTCCTGCCCCACCAGCGTGATGTCGGTGCCGTGGAGCGTGGTGATCACCCGCAGGTCCCGCTCGCTCGCCAGCATCTCCTTGGCGAGCCAGGCGGTGGTGGCGTGCGGGATGGCGTAGTGCACGTGGAGGACCTCGAGGTTCTCCCGGCGCACCACCTCGTACTGCTTGGACGCGAGCGACAGCGTGTAGGGGAAGTGGTCGAAGAGCGGGTAGTGCGAGATGGCCGTGTCCACCTCGTGGAAGAAGACCCGCTCGGCGTAGCCCCGGAGGCGGAAGGGCGAGGCGTACGAGATGAAGTGCACCTCGTGCCCGCGCCGGGCCAGCTCGAGGCCGAGTTCGGTGGCCACCGCCCCCGAGCCGCCGTAGGTCGGGTAGCAGGTGATCCCGATCTTCATGGGACGGACCGTCGCGGCGGCGGCCACCTCAGGAGGCTCCCGCCTGCCCGAGCGCCGCCACCACGGTGGCGTGGCCCTTCTCCTGCGCGATCATCAGGGCCGTCTTGCCCGAGGCACTCTGGACCGCCGGGTCCGCGCCTGCGGCGAGGAGCGGGGCGAGCACGCCAGCCTTGCCGCGATCGGCCGCGCTGTGGAGCGGCGTCCAGTTGCCGGTCTGGAGGGCGTTCGGGTCGGCCCCGGCGCCGAGCAGGGCCTCGACCACGCCCACGTGGCCCCCGCCGGCGGCGGCGTGCAGCGCCGTGGCCCGGAGCGGGTCCATGGTGGCGGCGGCGGGATCGGCGCCGATGGACAGGAGGTAGCCCGCCAGCTCCGCGTGGCCGAAATAGGCGGCGTAATGGAGCGCGGTGAGGCCGCCCTCGAGGGGGACGTTCACCCAGCCGGTGTCGTCCGCCAGGAGGCGACGCACGGCGTCGAGGTTCCCGGATTGCGCGGCGTCGGCGAGTTCGTTCTTGAGGTCGGGCATGGGGCAAAAGTAGCGGGGGGACGGCACGGGGCCAACGCGGGGCCGCGCTCAGCGCGGTGGGGCCCCGTGGCGGCGGGTCCAGGCCTCGGCGATCTCGCCGGCGAGCACGTCCGGCGGGCGAGTGGCGTCGAGGGTGAGGACCTCCCCCTCGAGCTGGTGGCGGAACCAGGTCTCCTGGCGCTTGGCGTACTGGCGGCTGGCGATGGTCACGGCCTCCGCGACGGATTCGCGGGGACGGAGGCCCTGCAGGTACTCCACCGCCTCGCGCGGACCGATGGCGTCGAGGCCGGGGTCGCCGGGCTGGGCGCCGTCCGCCAGGACCGCCGCCACTTCCTCGATCATCCCCTGCCGAACCATCTCGGCCGCGCGGACCTGGATGCGCTGGTGCAGCACGGCGCGCGGGGCTGTGAGCACCACGTACCACGGGGTGATGGTCCCCTGGGCGCGGGCGCTGGCCTGCCAGTAGCTGAGGGGATGACCGGTGAGGAACGCCACCTCGATGGCCCGGGCGGCGCGCTGGCGCCCGCCGCCGCGGAAGCCAGGATCGAGGCGCGCCGCCCAGCGGACCAGTTCGATGTCGGGCAGCTCGGCGGTCCAGCGCTCGAGGTCCCGCCGGCGGAGCGCGTCGAGCGGTGGCTCGGCGAAGAGCCCGTCGGCCAGCGCCCGGATGTAGAGCCCGGTGCCGCCCACCACCACCGGCACGAGGCCGCGCGCGCGGATGTCGGCGATCCACCGGGGCGCATCGTGGGCAAAGCGTCCCGCACTGTAGCGCTCGCCCGGGCGCACCAGGTCGAGGCCGTGGTGCGGGACCTTCTGCAGCCAGCGCCGGGGCGGCTTGGCGGTGCCCACGTCGAGGCCCCGGTACACCTGCCGGCTGTCGGCGGAGGCCACCTCGAGCGGCCAGTGGGCGGCGAGGGCGAAGGCGACGGCGGTCTTCCCGATGCCGGTGGGGCCGCAGAGGACGAGGGTGCTAGCGCCGGCCAAACCGGCGCTCCAGCTCCTCGCGCGGGAGCTGCACGATGGTGGACCGCCCGTGCACGTCGTGCGGCGGGAGGGCGCAGGCGAAGAGCCGGGCCAGCAGCTCCCGCCGCTCGCGGTCGTCGAGCGGGTCGCCGGCCTTCACGGCGGCGCGGCAGGCGTAGGTGGCGGCGAAGCGCTCCAGCCGGTTGGCCCAGCCGCCGAAGCGGCCGCGGGCCAGGTCGCTCACCAGCTCGCGGAAGCAGCGGGTGGCGTCGAAGCGCGGGTGCGGGGCCGGCACCGCGTTGACCAGCACGGTGCGCCCGCCGAACGGCTCCACCTCGAAGCCGACGACCCCGAGCTGGTCGCGGAAGTTCTCCACCGCCTCCAGCTCCTCGTCCGTCAGCTCCAGCGTGAGCGGCAGCAGCAGCCGCTGGCTGGCCAGCCCGCCCTGCTGCACCCGCGCCATCAGCTGCTCGTAGAGCACCCGCTCGTGGGCGGAGTGCTGGTCCACGAAGACCAGCCCTTCCGGCCCCTCGTACACCAGGTAGGTGTTGAAGAGCTGGGTGATGGGGATGGCCACCTCGGCCGGCCGGGCCGCCACCCGGTCGTCGGGCGCGGCGGGCTCGTCCGTCAGTTCCACTGCCAGCGGCTCGCTGAGCGGGGCGAAGAGGTCGGCCGGGACGGGCGCGCCGGCCTGCGAGGGCCGGGGCGAGGGCCAGGCGCGCTCCCCGCCCTGCCAGGCCACCACCGCAGCGGCCTCGAGCTTGCCCAGCGCGTCCCGCACCGCCTCCTCCATGGCCCGCTCGGCCCCGATGCGGTCGCGGAAGCGGACCTCGAGCTTGGCCGGGTGGACGTTCACGTCCACGTCCTCGCTCGCGGTCTCGAGGTGCAGGAACACCGAGGGGCGGTCACCGGGATGGATGGCGGAGCGATAGCCCGCCTCGGCGGCGCGGACCAGGAAAGAGTCGCGGAACGGGCGGCCGTTGATGAACAACTGCGTGCGCCGCCCGGTGGGCTGGGCATCGGCCGGTCGCTGGATGAAGCCGTGCACCCGGAAGGCACCCACCGCGTACTCGACCGGCACCAGCGTCCGCGCAATTTCCTGCCCCCACACGCCCTCGAGCCGTTCCGCCAGCGACTGGGCCGGCGGCACGACCAGCCGGGAGCGCCCATCGAGGTACAGCTCGAACCCGACGCCAGGGTGCGCGAGCGCCAGCGTGGCCACGGCCTCCCACGCCGCGCGCGCCTCACTCGAGGTGCTCCGCAGGAATTTCCGCCGCGCCGGCGTGTTGAAGAAGAGGCTCCGCACCGTGACCGTGGTCCCGCGCTGGCGCGCCACGGTGGCCACCCGCTCCACCCGGCCGCCCGTCACCTCCACCTCGGTGCCATCCCCCTCGGCCTCGGCGGTGGTGAGGTGGAAGCGGGAGACGGAGGCGATAGCCGGCAGCGCCTCGCCGCGAAAGCCGAAGGTGGCGACCCCGACCAGGTCCGCCGAGCTCCGGATCTTGCTCGTGGCGTGGCGGTCGAGGGCCAGGACGGCGTCTTCCTTGCCCATGCCATGGCCGTCGTCCGCCACCTCGATCAGGGTCTTGCCGCCCTGCTCCAGCGCGATGCGCACGCGTGTGGCGCCCGCATCGATGGCATTCTCGGCGAGTTCCTTGACGGCGGAGGCGGGGCGTTCGACGACCTCGCCGGCGGCGATCTGGTCGGCAACGGTGTCGGGGAGGATGGCGATGCGGCGCGGCATGATGGCCCAAAGATAAGCCGCCGCGCCATCGCGGCTACGGCGCGGGCGGGTCGGCGGCGGACCGGAGCACCTGTGCGGGCAGCCAGCCTTCCTGGCCGCCGCCTGCCTGCACCCGGATCCAGGCACCGCGGCGTTCCTGGAACAGCACGGTGCCGAGGCGCGCCACCTCGCCGGCCGGTGGGGCCTGCTCGTGGGGTGAGAGGCGCAGCACCGTGTTGGCACTCACAATGGCGACCGGCCGGTGATACCAGCGCGCAATCCCCATCCCCGCAAGGGCCACCACCGCGCCACCGCCGAGCAGCACCAGCCAGCGCCCGCGCACCGCGCGCGTGGCGAGGATGCCGCCCCAGCCTGCCAGCCACAGGACGAGGCCGAGCAGCCGCAGTTCGGCCGGGGCCATGGGGGCCACGGCCAAGTTGCGGGTGGACCACGGGTCGGCCGGGGGCACCAGCAGGAGGGCGCGGCGCAGGCCCTGGTCGCGGGGGCGGAGGCGGGCGCCGCGCGTCCAGGCCGCGAGCGCCTCGGCGTCGTCGCCACCACGCCACGCGGCGTCGCCGAGGTTGAGCCAGTGGTTGGCGACGTCCGGCTCCGCCAGCGCGCGAGTCCGGAAGCCTTCCATGGCCGCGCGATAGGCGCCGGCCTCATAGAGCTGCTCCGGCGCCGTCTGGGTCCCGGCCTGCGTCGCCGCCAGTGCGAGCAGCAAGCCGGCGAAACCCGCCCGGGCCCGCCACCGCCGGGCGCGCTGCGAGCCACGGGGCGTGAGCCGGGCGAGGACGTCCTCGACCTCGCGCGCCAGCCGCGTGCGGTCTTCCCGGGCGCCGGGCGCGTAGCGCGCCTCACGGAGCCGGTGCCGCAGCGCGATGGTCCGGGCCACCACGTCGGCGTCGATCTCGGCGCCAATGAGCACGGCCTGCAGTTGTTCGTCGGGCAGGTCCGCCTCGGCGGGAACCATAGTGGCCAGGGCCGAGGCGAGCCGCTTCTCCGCCAGGGCCAGGGGTTCGCCGGCGGCCACCTTGGGCGCCACAGCCACCCGCCGCCGCGCGCGTGGCAGGCGCAGCCCCAGCAGCAGCAGCGGAGGCAGCAGGCTGACCAGCAGCCAGGCCCAGCCGGGGAGCGCGCGCTCGATCCGGCGGGCCAGCGTGCGCGACGCATCCAGCCGGAGCGGTGGCGGCTCCGCCCGGGATGCCGGCACATCGCCGCGCGGCGCCACGACGAGGTTGCTGCCGCCGGACGTCACCCCATCGTACTTCCCGGCGCCGGCATCGAAGAATGGATAGCGCACCGCCGGCACGGCCAGCATCCCGGCCGAATCCGCGACGAGCAGGTACTTGAAGGTCTTGCGGCCGCTCAGCCAGCCGTCCTGTAGGGCCACCTGCTCCTTGGCCCCCTCCGGGTAGACGCGGAGCCCCTCGGGCCAGCGGATGTCCGGCTGGGGCCAGAGCGCCACGTTGCCCTGCCCGCTCACCACCACCTCGGCAGTGAAGGCTTCCCCCTGCCGGCCGGTGGGCGGGGTGATGGTGGTGGCCACCCGGAGCCCCCGCCCCACCGCGCCCGCGAAGTCGGGCATGCGTCCCTCCGCGGGGAGCGCGCGCACGGTCACCCGGGAGGTGTCGCTGGCCAGCCGGTAGCGCTCCTCCTGGCTGAAGAACTGGAACGCCAGCGGCAGGCTGTACTGCAGCCGGGCCGGGCTCACGCTGATGGTGCCTGGGGTGAGCGGGAAGGCCACCTGGTGCAGCACGAAGAGGTCGTACCACTTGCCGTTGACCATCCGGCTCGCCGCGATGCCCGTCGGCGTGGGCTGCGGATACGCCCATACCCCTTCCACCTGCGGCGACTCGACGGTGGGCGCGCGCCGGAGGCGCTGGCGCACCTCGCGCTCGAACCAGGCGATGGTCACCACGTCGAGCTGTTGCCCCACCGTCACTGCGTTGTCGGAGACCAGCACCGAGATGCCCGCGGCGCCCAAGGCCCCGGGGGGTGGGGCCCGCTGCACGAGGGCGCGGAGGCGGGGGTTCAAGGCGGCGGTCACGGCGGGGGCGCTCCCGCCGGTGATGGTGACGGTGATGGCGTCGCCGCGGGCATACGCCACGCCCTGGTGCACCTGCACCGGCCCCAGGCGCCACTCCCCGGGCTGGTTGGCGCGCAGCCGGAAGACGATCGTGGTGGTCCGCCCACCCCCGCCGTCCACGTTCACGTCGCTCCGCTCGGTGCGCGCCTCGAGCTCGAAGCCGCCCAGTGTCGGCAGGTCCACGCGGATGGGGTCGGCCAGGTCGCTGTTGACCGTGATGGAGTACTCGATCACGTCGCCCGGAGCCACGCGGTCGCGATCGACGCCCACCATGACCTCGGGGCCACGGGCCTGGGTGCCCGCCTGCAGCGCCAGGAGGACGAGGGCGGCGAGCATCACCAGTCCTTCACCGCCGCCGGGGCGCTGCGCGCACGGCCGAGCCGGCGGCTCCGGGTGTCGCGTTCCTCGCGCGAGACGGAGTTGAGGATCTGCTCCGCCTGCGCCTGCGAGAGGTTGGGGATGCCCTCGGGCGGCTCGGGCCGGCTGGGCGAGGGATCGGGCGGCTTGCTGCCCTCGGGCGGCGGGTTCTTCGGGGTGTTCCCCCCGCCCCCGCTCGGCGGCGGCCGGCGCGACTGCGCCAGCTCGAGGTTCCACTTGGCGCGCTGGCTCGAGGGCACCAGCCGCAACGCCTCCTGCAGC
The DNA here is from genome assembly GCA_044221825.1 of Gemmatimonadales bacterium. Lineage (GTDB taxonomy): Bacteria > Gemmatimonadota > Gemmatimonadetes > Gemmatimonadales > GWC2-71-9 > JADJOM01. The sequence continues at coordinate 8,142 of JBGAOL010000027.1, read as the reverse complement.
CGCTCCGCGGCCACCCCAAAGAGCGAGTCCCGATGGGTCGAGTCGGCCTGCGCCTCACGCAGCGCAGCGACGCCCATGTTGTAGAGCGCGCGATAGCGGAGGTCGGGGTTCACGGTCTGCGCCGCCTTCTCGAGCGCCTTGCGCGCCTCGACGGGCTGGCCCGCGGCCAGGAGCGCCGTGCCGGCGTTGTACCACGCCGTGTCGGTGGCGCTCGCGCCCAGCGTGCCCACCAGCGCGCGCGCGGCTTCGCGGCTCCGACCCGCCTGGTAGTCCCGGACGCCGGGCGCCGGACGCTGGGCGCGGGCCGGCAGCGCCAGGGCCACGAGGGCCAGGCCCACGAGCGCGGCGCTCTTCCGGGTGGTGGTCTGGATCGCGAGCAGCACGGCGCCGATCAGGGCCGGGATCCAGACGAGCGGCACGAGGTCCTCGCTACTCGAGGAGGTCAGCGGGGCTCGCTGGAAGGCGGCGAGCAGGTCGCGCACGGCGGCGGCCTGGTCCGGCAACTCGGCGGGGACGAGCGCGGCCTCGGCCGCGTCGGCCACCTGCTGCAGCACGTCATCGCGGCGCTGCGTCTCCACGGGCGAGCCGCTCTCGTCCAGCTTGTATTCCACCACGGTGCCGGCGCTGTCACGCAGCGGGATCTTCACGGGCGTGGGCGCTCCCTCGGCCACCAGGATCACGCGAACCTGCTCCTCACGCAGCCGGCGCGCGGCGGCGAGGACATCGGGCAGCGAGTCGAGCGCCTCCCCGTCGGTGAAGACCACGAGCACCCGGTCCCCCGCCTCCCGTGAGGCATTGAGCAGTTCGGCGCCCTGGTTGAGCGCGGCCGCGAGGCCGGTCCCGCCCTGGCTCGCGATGTCGGGGGACAGCGCATCGAGGAAGAGCGTCACCGCCGCCCCATCGAGCGTGAGCGGGCTCAGGATGTAGCTCCGGCCCGCAAAGGCCACGAGGCCCACGCGGTCCTGCCCCATGTCCTGGACCAGCCGCCGCGCCTCCCGCACCGCGCGGCCGAGCCGGCTGGGTTTGGTGTCCTCGGCCAGCATGGAGCGGCTGATGTCCATGGCCAGGACCACGCTCAGCGCCTGCGTTTCCGCCGTGACCGTCTGCCGGCCGCCACGCGGGCCGGCCACGGCCACCGCCGCCGCGAGGCCCGCCAGGGCCAGCAGCAGCGGCCCGCTCTTCCCCGCCGCCCGCGAGGCGGCGGCCAGCACCGGCGACCACGCCGCCGCGCGCGCGATACGCCGCCGCCGCGCCAGCACCGACAGGAACCCGACGCCCACGGCCACCACCGGGGCCAGGACGAGGAGGACGGGCGTATCGAACGTCATGGCACCCGCACCACGAGAGTGGCCCCCAACAGTAGTTCCAGGCCGAGCGCCAGGAGGCCGGCCAGCACGAGCGGCTTCGCGATCTCGTCGTAGCGCACGTAGCGCGTCACCTGGATCGGGGTCTTCTCGAGGCCGTCGATCTGCCGGAAGATCTGGGTCAGCGCCTCGCTGTCCTGCGCGCGGAAGTAGCGCCCCCCGGTGCTGGCGGCGATGTCCCGGAGCAGCGGCTCGTCGATCCGCACCGGCAGCACCTCGTAGCGGAAACCCGAGAGGCCGCGGCCGGTGGGAATCGGCGCCTCGCCCTCGGTGCCCACGCCGATGGTGTAGACGCGGATGCCGAGCGCGGCCGCGGCGGCCGCGGCAGTGCGGGGATCGACGGTGCCGCGGTTGTTCTCGCCGTCGGTGAGGAGCAGGATCACCTTGGTCTTGCCGGGCGCCTCACGGAGCCGGTTCACCGCCGTGGCCAGCCCGGTGCCGATCGCGGTGCCGTCCTCCAGCATGCCGATCTTGAGCGCCTGCACCGACTGCTCCAGTACCGGGTAGTCCACGGTGATCGGCACCTGCGTGAGCGCCTCGCCGGCGAACGCCACCACGCCGATCCGGTCGGCGGAGCGGGCCTTGATGAACGAGATGGCCTGCTGCTTGGCGACCTCCATCCGGTTGGACGGGGCGAAGTCCTCGGCCAGCATGCTGCTCGAGATGTCCAGCGCCAGCACGATGGCGATGCCTTCCTTCTTCACCTCCACCCGCGAGCCGCCGAGCCTGGGCCCCGACGCGGCGAGGACCCAGGCGCTCCATGCCAGGAGCCGGAGCAGCGGCGGCACCCGCGCCAGCAGGCTCGCCTGCCCCACCTGGCTCACGAGGCGGAGGTCGCTGTACTCGGTGGCCGGCCGGGGCCGCGAGCGCCGCCACCACCACCAGAGGAGGGGAAGCAGGAGGAGCAGCAGCAGCCACGGGCGGGCGAAACTCACGTCCCCTCCACGCGCGCCGCCAGCTCGCGCCGCCCTGCCCGCCAGCTCCACGACGGCCGCCGCCGGCGCCTCGGCGAATTCCGCCGCCTCCAGCGCCCGGAGCACCGTGGCGATCTCCTCGGTGGGCCAGGCCGGCCGCTGTTCCGCCACGATCCGCACCAGCCGCGACGTCACCACGCCCGGCGGCACCCCGGGAAGCTGCTTGAGCAGCGCCCGGCGGAGCTCGAGCGCCGCCACGGCCGCCACCGCGCGGAGCTCGCCGTCCTCGCCCCATTCGGCGAGCGGCAGTGCCACCGGCGCGAGCGCCGGCGGTGCCTCCGGCATCGGCGGGCCACGGCGGCGCCACCACCAGGCCAACGGGGCGAAGAGCAGCGCCGCCACGCCGAGGGCTGCGAGCGGGGGCCAGGGTGTGGTGATCCGCTGCTCCACGATCCCCGCCTCCGGCTGCACCGGCAGCGAGTCCACGCGCGCCCCGCCAGGCAACACGCTCGCCACCTCGAAGGCCTGGGGTGCCGGTGGCAGCGAATCGGTGCGGCCATCAGGGCGGATGACCACCGGCCCCGGCACCTGCACCTCGTGCCGGCCCGCCGCCCATGCGACGGCCGGGTACGCGACCGTCACGGAGTCGCCCGCGCGACGGACGATGGGACTGCCGAGCAGCCCGACGGGCGCGGTGGGCTCCCAGGGGGCGGGACGCACCTCCGCTCCCGCCGGCACCACCACGGTGCGGATGAGCCACACGGTGTCACCCACGGTGGGCCCGGTGGCCTGCTGCAGCAGCAGGAGCAGCGCGATCATCGCTGCATCCGCCGCGCCCGCTGCGCGAAGGCACGGCGGAGGACTGGGGCATAGTCGCTCGCGGTGCCGAGCACCACGTGGTCCACGCCGGCGCTGGCGAAGGCGCGGTTCCGCTCCTCGCGCTGCTTCTCGGCCAGGGCGCGGAGCCGGCCGCGCACGCCGCGGGCCCCGGTGTCCACCAGCCGCCGCTGGCCGGTCTCGGCGTCCTCGAGCTCCATCCAGCCCGCGTCGGGCAGGTCGTGCTCGCGCGGATCCTCGAGGGCGATGGCCACGACGTCGTGCCGCACCGCCAGCTGCCGCAAAGACTGTTCCCAGCCCTGGGCCAGGAAATCGGACAGCACCACCACGATGCTGCGGTGCCGCAGCAGCTGGGTGGCGTAGTGAAGGGCGGCGGTGAGGTTGGTCCGGCGGCTGGCGGGCGTGAAGGCCACGAGGTCGCGGATGACACGGAGCGCGTGCCGGCGGCCCTTCCCCGGCGGGATCACCCGTTCCACCTGGTCGGCGAACAGCAGTGCGCCCGTGCGGTCGTTGGTGCTGGCGGCGGCCAGGGCCAGGACCGATGCCACCTCGATGGCCAGCGCGGACTTGGAGCGCGGGTGCCCGAAGTGCTGCGAGCCCGACTGGTCCACCAGCAGCATGAGCGTGAGCTCGCGCTCCTCGGTGTAGCTCTTGACGTAGGGCGTGCCGAGCCGGGCGGAGACGTTCCAGTCGATGGCGCGGAAGTCGTCGCCGTGCTCGTACTGGCGCACCTCGGCGAACTCGATGCCCTGCCCGCGAAACACCGAGCGATACTCGCCCGCGAACAGCGCCGTCACGAGCCCGCGGGAGCGCAGCTCGATGGCCTTGACCTGCTTCAGGATCTCGGGCGAGATGGCGGGCATCGGCGGTGCTCAGCGGCGATGCGACGGGCGGGCGGCGCGCGCGCTCAGGGGACCGGGACCGCGTCGAGGATCCGCGTGACCACCTGGTCGGCGTCCACCTCCTCGGCCTCGGCCTCGAAGGTGAGGAGCACCCGGTGGCGCAGCACGTCGAGCGCCATGGCGCGGACGTCCTCGGGGATCACGTAGCCGCGCCCGCGCAGGAACGCGTGGGCCCGGGCCGCCTGCGCCAGCGCAATCGACGCGCGGGGCGAGGCGCCGAAGGCCACCAGCGGCTTCAGGTTGGCCAGGCCCACCACCGACGGGTCGCGCGTGGCGCGCACCAGGTCCACGATGTAGTCCACCACCTTCTGGTCCAGGTAGGTGGCCGCAATGGTCTCGCGGAGGCCGAGGATGGTGGCCGGCGTCAGGAGCTGGCGGAGCGGCGTCGCATCCACCGCGCTCCGGCGGAGCAGGACTTCCTTCTCCTGGTCGCGCGTGGGGTAGCCCACGCGCACCTTGAGCATGAAGCGGTCGAGCTGTGCCTCGGGCAGCGGGTAGGTGCCCTCGTTCTCGATGGGATTCTGCGTGGCCAGGACCAGGAACGGCTCCTCCAGCGCGAAGGTGTGCCCGCCGATGGTCACCTGCTTCTCCTGCATGGCCTCGAGCAGCGCGGCCTGCACCTTGGCCGGCGCGCGGTTCACCTCGTCGGCCAGGACGATCTGCGCGAAGACCGGTCCCTGCTTCACCCGGAACTCCTGGGTCTTCGGGTCGAAGACCATGGTGCCGATGAGGTCCGCGGGGAGGAGGTCCGGGGTGAACTGGATGCGGGAGAAGCTGGCCTCGACGATCTCCGCCAGCGTCTTCACGGCCAGCGTCTTGGCCAGCCCCGGCACGCCCTCGAGCAGGATGTGCCCGCCGGTCAACAGCCCGATGAGCAGCCGCTCCACCATCGTGTCCTGGCCCACGATGCGCTTGGCCACCTCCGCACTGACCTGCTGGACGGGGCCGGCGTCAACGGTGCGGCTCGAACCCGAGGGGCGTGCGGTCATGAGGGGTCGGGGGTGCGCGGTGGGAGGCGTGGTGGTCGTCGCCGTCAATCATAGCAGGGCCCGGACGACCGGAGGAGTGAGCCCCGCCACATCAATGCCCTAGTCCCGGCCGCCCCCCATGCCGATGGCCTTGTAGAGCCCCGCCTCCTCCACCGGCGTGAGCGGGCGGCTCTTGCCCACGGCCAGGTCGCCGAGGCGGACGGACCCGTACGAGAGGCGGGCCAGGCGCTCCACCTTGAGCCCCATCGCCTCGCACCACCGGCGGACCACGCGGTTGCGGCCCTCGGTGAGCGTCAGGTCGATCAGGCTCCGGCCTTCCTTGCCCGGACGGACCCGGAGGCGCTGTGGTTCCACCGCGCGCCCGTCGAGCTCGATCCGCCCCTGCACGGCCTTCTCCACCTCGGCGGTGGGCCGGCCGTGCACCAGAGCCACGTAGCTGCGCGGGATGCGGTAGCGGGGATGGGTGAGGCGGTGCACCGCATCGCCGTCGGTGGTCAGGAGGAGGAGGCCGGTGGTGTTGGCGTCGAGCCGGCCTACGTAGGTGAGGCCCGGGACACCGGGGAAGAAGTCGAGCACCGTGCGGCGGCCCTCTTCATCGCTGGCCGTGGTCACCACGCCCATGGGCTTGTGGAAGGCGTACCAGCGCTTCTGCTCCACCCGCGGGATCGGCTTGCCGCTCACGGTGATGCGCTGGCGGTCGGGGTCCACCTTCATGCCGATGGTGGCCACCTGCCCGTCCACCTTGACCCGGCCCGCCTCGATCAGCTCCTCGGCGGCCCGCCGGCTGGCGATCCCGGCGCGCGCGAGGGCGCGCTGCAGGCGCATCTCGCTCACGATTCCGCCGGGACCGACGCGGCGGCTTCCGCGGAGTCGGCCTGCTCCGGCTTGTGGGGATGCAGCGCCACGCTGAACTCCTCGGTGCGCGGCAGCTCGCCGAGGTCACGGAGGCCCAGCAACTCGAGCAGGAGCGGCGTGGTGCCGTACAGGAGGGGCCGGCCCATGGCCTCGGAACGGCCCACCACCTCGATCAGGCCCCGCTCCTGCAGGCTCCGCAGCACCCCGCCCGCCGACACGCCCCGGATCTCCTCGATTTCCGCCCGACCCACCGGCTGCCGGTAGGCGATGACGGCCAGGGTCTCCATGGCCGCCGGCGTGAGCTTGGGCGTCCGCACCGCGATCTGGGCCCGCTCGATGGCCTCGGCGAACGCACGCCGGGTGAGCACCTGGTACCCGCCCGCCAGCTCCACCACCTCCACGGCGTGGCCGTCGAAATCGTAGTGCTCGCGAAGCTCATCGATGGCGGTGCGCACGTCCGCCAGCGAGGCCTCGGGCTCCAGGGTCTGGAGTTCCTCGACGGTGATCGGGCGGTTGGCCGCGAAGAGGGCGGCCTCGATCAGCTGCATCAGCGGTTTCATCAGAAGCTCTCGGCGGCGAAGCGGCCCGGCGGCAACTCGTCCGGTGCGCGGGTGTCGGGGGCCGGCGCGGGCGGCTCCGCCGCGCTCGCCGGGGCGTCAGGGACGGCCGGAATTTCGGAAGCAGGCGGCGCGGCCACCTCGACATCGGAAGCGGATTCCGCGGGCGCCGGCGCTTCGCCCAGCGGCTGGGCGGCCGGCGGCACCTCGGCGCCGACCCGTGCCCCATCCCCCGTCCCGGCGGTCGGCTCATCGGTGGCCGGCAGGCCTGCGGCCGCGACCGGCTCCGGCGCGGCGGCCTCGGGGGCTGCGATCTCCCCCTCCGCCAGCGCGCCCTCTGCAGCCGGGGCAAAGGGATCGGGCCGGTCGTCGCGCTGCACGAGGAAGGGGGTGAAGTCCCCCTGCTGCACCAGGCGGACCCGGCCGTGCTTGGCCAGCTCGAGCAGCGCCAGCAGCGTCGAGAGGATGTCCACGATGGTGGGCCGGGGGCCCAGCGCCTCGAGCCAGCTGAACTCCGAGCGTTCCTCAAGCATCGCCGCAAGGCGGCGATGCGCGCCCTCGGTGTCGAGCGGTCGCGGCACCACGCGGTGCAGCACCGGCGAGGGGATCTCGCTGATGACCTGCTCCACCGCCTTGAGCAGCTCGAGGATGTCGAGCGTCAGGGGCGGCGGCGGGAGCTCCGGCGGCGGTGGCAGGTAGCCGCGCGGGTGCTGGTCGGCGCGCCGATCCGAGGCGCGCTCCAGCCAGGTGGCCACTTCCTTGATGAGCTGGTACTCGAGCAGGCGGCGCACCAATTCGTGCCGCGGGTCCTCCCAGCCCTCCTCGCCCTCGCGGCGCGGGAGGAGCATTTGCGCCTTGAGGCGCAGCAGCCGGCCCGCCATCTCCAGGTAGTCGGCCGCCTGGTTCAGGCCGAGCTCGTGGATGGCCCCCAGGAACTGGTCGGCGATGCGGGCGATGGGGATGTCCGCAATGTCGATCTGCTCCTCCCGCAACAGGTGCAGGAGGAGGTCGAGCGGCCCCGCGAAGGCGTCCAGCCGGACGACAAACGCGGGCTCGGCGCCGAGCGCGGTGGTGGGAGCGGCGGGGCTCGTCATCCGGTAGCGGGGATCCTGGAAGCGGGGGCCTGAGCGGGTCCGAGTCGGGGAACTCGAACGGGCGGGGAATCTATACCCCGGGGAACCCCCTGAAAACCCGCCCCCCGCTTGACCTTGCGCCGTTTCCTGTCTAGAATCACCGCTTCCTCCGGCTCACCACGGCCGGTTCCGTTGGTCTCCACCTGAGGTTTTTCCGTGCCCCGTATCAAGTCCGCCAAGAAGGCGATGCGGAAGTCCCGTGCGGCCCAGGAGCGCAACCGCCGCCGCCGCAGCCAGCTCCGCACCGCCGTCAAGAAGGTCCGTGTCGCCGGGAACGCCCAGGAGGCGCAGGCCGCCCTCGTGGAAGCGACCCGCCTGCTGGACCGCGCGGGCCGGAAGAACCTCGTGCACAAGAACACCGCCAGCCGCACCAAGAGCCGGCTCGCCAAGCTCGTGGCCGCCAAGGCCGCCAAGTAAGCCGCGCAGCGGAAGCAACGAGGGCCGGGTTCCCCTGGGAACCCGGCCCTTCGTGTTTCTGCCCTGCCCCTCCCCTACAGTGCGGCGAGCTCGGCGCCGCACCGTTCGCAGTACCACTCGGTGGGGCGGTTCAGCGTGCCGCACTCGCCGCACTTGAGCGTCTTCTGCCCACCT
>JBGAOL010000026.1:0-21317 GCA_044221825.1 Gemmatimonadales bacterium | reverse complement strand
TGACGCCGCCGGCACCACCATCACCCCGGGCTTCGTGGACATCCACGCCCACCCCTGGCCGGCGTGGGGCGTGCACCAGACCCAGGTCTGGAAGTACCTCGCCAACCTGGCCTACGGCATCACCACCACCCGCGACCCGCAGACCTCCACCACCGACGTCCTCACCTACGCCGACCAGGTGGAGGCCGGCGAACTGCTCGGCCCCCGCATCTACCACACCGGCCCCGGCCTCTTCGGCCCCTACGTCGAGGAGCCCTTCGCCAGCCTCGCCGACGTGCGCAACTCGCTCCGCCGCTACAGCGACTTCTACCACGTCCCCACCATCAAGCAGTACATGGCCGGTAACCGCAAGCAGCGGCAGTGGGTCATCATGGGCGCCCAGGAGCAGGGCCTCATGCCCACCACCGAGGGCGGCCTCGACTTCAAGATGAACATGACGCTCGCCCTCGACGGCTACTCCGGCCTCGAGCACAGCCTGCCCATCATGCCACTCCGCGAGGACGTGGTGCAGCTCATGGCCCGCTCCGGCATCACCTGGACGCCCACGCTTCTCGTGTCTTACGGCGGACCCTGGAGCGAGAACTACTTCTACGAGCACTACGACTTCCACGACGACCCCAAGGTCCGCCGCTTCATCCCCCACGCCGAGATCGATGCCCGCGCCGAGCGCCGGCCCTGGTTCCGCGACAACCAGTTCGTCTTTCCCCGCATCGCCGAGGGGGTCCGGCGCGTGGTGGAGGCGGGCGGCCGCGTGGGGCTCGGTGGGCACGGGCAGTTCGACGGGCTCGGGTCGCACTGGGAGCTGTGGGCCCTCACCAGTGGCGGGCTCAAGAACCACGACGCGCTCCGGGTGGCCACGCTCTACGGCGCGGAGGCCATCGGCCTCGGCAAGGATCTCGGGAGCCTGGAGCCGGGCAAGCTCGCCGATCTCCTCGTCATTGATGGCAACCCGCTCGCCGACATCCACACCACCACCAACCTCCGTTTCGTCATGAAGAACGGCCGCCTCTACGAGGGTGCCACCCTCGACGAGGTCTGGCCCCGCCGCCGCCCCCTCGAGCGCCAGTGGTGGTGGAACCGCCATGCCGGCGATGTCGGCGCCCGTCGCTGACGGGCGAGGAGCATGACGACCTTTTCGATCACTGAGCAGAGCATGGGCAAGGGCCCCCCTCACGACGGTGGACGCCTTGGGCACGTTCCTCAAGCTCTGCTGATTCCTTCATGCCGCCCGCCGTCTGATGCTGAGCCTGCTGGACGCCGCCCGCGCTCGTCAACAAGAAGGTGATCAGCCCGCTGGCCGGGACCATCTTCGCCGTGCTGATCCTCCCCCTTGCGCTCGGCATGGCCGTGGCGCTCTGGAAGACCATCGAGGATCCTCCGAGGCCTCGTCCAACATGATGTATACAGCGGCAACGCGCCGCCCGAGCCACAGCACTCGGCATCGAGTCTCTGGTGGCGCGCAGTTCTATCCCAGCGGCGGGGCTACGGCTGCCGCCACGCGCCGTGTAGCGCCCGCATCAAGCTCGGCAGCCTCTACCGCAGCAACCTCAATGACCCCGCCGCCGCCGAGCGCGCCTACCTCGAGGTGCGCCGCCACACCCCGTTGCCGCAGCACGAGGTGATGGCCTCGCACCTCCTCATCCAGCTCTACCACGAGACCGGCCAGCGCGGCCGCGAGATCACCGAACTCGCCCGCTTCGCCGAGCGCTACAAGGGGAGCCGCGCCGGCCAGGACGCCGCCCGGCGGCTCAAGGAGCTCAAGGCGGCGGATCCACCCCCTGGGGCCTGACCCGGCAACGACGAAGGGCCGCCCTGAGGCGGCCCTTTCCTGCTCCACTTCCCGGCGTCGTCAGGCCGGCTGCATGGAACCCCACCACCTCGGGTGGTGCCCCGAGCCGCGCCCGGATCCCGCTCGTCCCGATCCCGCGCGACACGTAGAGCGGCGCAAACGTGTCCCGATACCACCCCGCCACGAACCGGCCGCTCGCCGGCGGCGTCACCGCCGGCAGCAGCGGCAGCCGGATCTGCCCGCCGTGCGTGTGCCCCGCCAGCGACAGGAACGGCTCCGGATATCCCCGCCCCCGGAAGTCGTCCGAGATGCCGGGCGCGTGGAACAGCCACATCGTGGGAATGCCGCTCGGAAGGCCGTCGAGGGCCGCCGCCGGATCGGGGGCACCCACGCGCGGGTCGTCGAGGCCCACCACCGCCAGCTGCGCGCCCCGGTGCTCAATGATGGTATGCCGGTTCACCAGCAGCTGCGCCCCCACCTTCTCCGCCGACGCCGCCATCACGTTCGCGCGGATTCCCGCCTGGTATTCCCAGTTGCCGAGCGTCACCAGCGTGCCGAGCCGCCCGCGGCAGCCCTTGAGGAACTCCTCCACCACGGGCTGCTGGTCGTTCCGCTCCACCAGGTCGCCGGTGGCCACCGTGAGGTCGGGCTGGAGCTCGCTCACCGCGGCCATGGCCCGCTCGGCTGCCGGGTGCATGCCGGCGAAGAAGTGGATGTCGCTCACCTGCGCAATGCGGAACCCCGCCAGCGCCGCCGGCAGCCCGGGCACCTTCACCACGTGCCGCGACACCTCCACGTGCTTGGGTTCCCAGGCGAACGCGTCGGCCGCCACGCCGCTCGCCATGGCCACCGAGCCGCCCGCGGCCAGGAGGAAGCCTCGCCGCGACACCACCCAGCCTCGCCCCTCCGCCTGCGTCTCCTGTCCACCCTGCGTCCCCGCCATGACACTCCCCTTCGTGTTGCCCATGATCCCGCCGGTTTCACGAGGCGCCGCCGCCCGCTAGCGCGAGACGATCCGGATCACCTCGACGATCTTCCCCACCATGCACGTGCTCATCACGCCTTCCCTCGGCTGCAGGATGAGCGTGAACCGCTGCCCGTCGCGCAGCACCTCCTCGGGCGTCAGGTTGGGCATCAGCTCGTAGCCCGTGCCGTCGCTGGCCTCGAAGCGCCAGCAGTTGACACCCACCTCGGTCTTCCGCACCGTCCCCGTCACCCGGAGCATGCCGCCCTCCGCGGGCTGTGCCGCGCTGGTGTCGCCCTCCGCCTGCTTCGCGGCGCAGCCGAGCACCAGGCTCAGCGCCACCGCCCAACCACCGCCTCGCATCCGCACCGGCACCATCCCGTTGAAGGTGCCAGAGCATAGCCCCGGTCGGGCTCCGTGGGCAACGCGCCAGGTCACAGGGCCAGCAGCACCACCGCCGCCGCACACGCCGCCACGCCCACCAGCCAGTCGTCGAAACGTTCACTCAGCGCATCGCGCTCCGCGGAGGCGCGCACCCCTGCCACCACAGCCACTATCCCGAGGGCCAGGATGCCCGGAAGCCCGCTGGCCATTCAGCCCCGCCGCGCCGGCACCAGCGGCAGGAGCACCTTCCCATGGAACGGGCTCCGCTCATGGCCGATCAGGAATCGTCCCTCGGGAATCGCATCCTCGAGCAGGAGCGCCGCCGGCTGCCCCGCGGGCACCTGGAAGGCCACCGTGGTCTGGTACGACTCCCCCGGCACCAGCGCCTGCCCGAGCGGCGTCCCCCGGTCACCGCCCCGGCCACCTCACGCCCGTCCTCCAATCGCAGTATCGCCAGCCGCGGCCCGGGGTGAAGCGGGGCATCCGCCGGCCGGGCCGGCGAGGTGGTGGCGGGATCGAACCGCGTGACCAGCGTCACCTCCCAGCGCCCCTCCCCATCCGGCCCCGCTTCCGCCACGTGATAGGCCAGGTGGCAGTCGATTTCGCAGAAGTACTTCTCCTCCCCCGCCGCCAGCACCCGGTCCCGGCTCACCGCCGCCACCCCGAGGAGCGCCGTGGCGTACGCGGCCACCAGCGACGCAGCGCCGATCATCGCCAGCTTCCACGCCCGGTCCTGCCGCCGCACCAGCGCCCACACCGCCACCAGGAGCAGGAGCCCCGTCCCGGCGATGGTGCCCAGGAAGGCCAGCACGGAGACCGGCATCGGGATCGTCATGTTGGTCACCGGAAGACTCCCACGGAGGGGGTGATGGTCAGCACGCTCTGTTCCGCGCGGTACGCCGCCAGGCTCCTTCCACCGGTCGCTCGGCAACTCCAGTCCCACCGGAGGAGGCCCGAGGTGAGGCTGTCCCGCTCCGCCGCCCGAGCCGGGGCAGCGCCGCCAGCGAGCGCCCGGCGCGGCGTCGTTGCCGAGCCGCAGCAGGTGCGCCGTGTCGGGCGGCTTCCCCGCCTCCGCCCGCGCCACGTTGGCGCGGACGATCACCGCCTCGGGGTTCACCGCGTGCAGCGCCACCAGCCACACCACCCACCCCGCGATGGCCCCGCGCATGAACTGGCCAGTGGCCCCTACAGCGCCGTGGCCAGGAACCACACCGCCGTTACCGCCACCCCCGCCCAGGAACGCCGTGGCGAAGAGCCGGTCCGCCGTGAGCCCGAACTCCTGCTGGTACAGCACCATCCGGTGCAGCGCCGAGGCCATCACCACCAGCAGCAGCACCACGAACGCCGCCCCGAGCACCCGGTAGAACCGCCGCCCCGGCCGGCCGGCGCCGCCCGCGACTCGAGCCCCAGCAGGAACGGCAACCCGAGCCCCGCCACCATGCACAGCTCGAAGAACCCGTACCGGAAACGTATTCCGCCAGCGTCACGCCCTGTGCCTGCGCCACGTACGCCTGCCCGCCGAGGTAGCTCACCTGAAACCCCACGAACGCCAGGAACAGCAGGCAGAGCGGGCCGAGCGCCATTCCCACCTCGATGCCCCCGAACACGCGCCCGGCTTCCCCTTCGGCTGCCGCAGCGCACCGGCGCCTCCGCCTGCCGCGTGCCGACGCAGCGCCGCCGCCACTGGCGCGTTTTCCTGCACGTCCGGGTGCTGCGCCACCGCCTCGAGGTCCACGTGCACCATCGCGGCCATCGTAGCCAAAGCGCTGGTCCGCGCTCGAGCAGCGCGCCGAAGATGAGGAGCGCCGGCGCCGCCACCGGCGCCCCGCACGCCGCTGCCCCGGCGTGCTGCATCAATCCATTACCCTTCCGCCCCGGCTCCACCAGCGCGGCGGGGCCCCCGCCACCACCCGCCCCGCCGAGCAGCAGGCCTGCTGCCCGCACGCCACCGGCGTCAGCAGCACCGGCAGCGGCCGCCTTGCCAGGCCAGCAGCCCGAAGCTCACCCCGATGCCGAGCAGGTCGAGCACCCGGAGCATCGGGTTCTCCCGCCACAGCCACCCGAGCCCGAGCGCCGCCACCAGCCAGAGCAGCCGCCGCTCGTCGGCCAGGAGCGGCAGCGCCTGCGCTCGGCGCAGCTCCACCCACGCCAGCGCCAGCGCCGCCGCCCACAGCGCCACGTTGAGCCCCGGCTCCACGTCGAAGAACAGGAGATCGCCGCTCAGGCCGAGCAGGAGGAGCAGCGGGCCCGCCGCGAGCGGCGCGAAGCGCGAAGTGCTTTGTTCCATAAAGTTCCGGGACATGCCAATGCCCTCCGGGGCACGGCGGCGCGCGGCGGTCAGCCGCGCGCCGCGCGCAATCCTTCTTCCATGTGGTCGAGGTAACGCTCGAGGGCCTTCCGGCCCTGGGCGGTGAGGCGGTACTCCGTGCGGGGAATGCGCCCATCGAACCCCTTGCTGCACGCCACGTAGCCCGCCTCCTCCAGCTTGCGGGCGTGGACGGACAGGTTGCCGTCCGAGGTGTCCAGCAGGGCCTTGAGGTCGTTGAAGCTGAGCGTGCTGTTGACGGCCAGGGCGCTCACGATGGCCAGCCGGAGCCGCTCGTGGATCACCTGGGTCAGCTCGGGCGTGAGCGCCGACTTGCCGCCCGCCACCGCCTTGAGCGGTTCCGCCGCCGGGGCGCGCTTGGGCGCCGTGTTGGACTTAGCCACCGTGCCGCCTCGCAATCCACAGTCCGAAGCCGATGTGCAGCCCGCCGAAGCCGAGCGCCAGCAGCGGGTTGGCCCACCCCACGGGCGCGAACAGCGCGCACATCCCCACCGCCAGGAAGCAGGCTCCCATCACGGGCACCACCGGGATGGAAAGCGCCCGCCCGTGGCCACCGCCGCGCCGTAGCAGAGAGCCACATCCCCGGCAGCAGGTGGGTGAGCCCCGCCTGCAGCAGCGCCACCGTGAGCAGCGCGCCCACCAGCACCGGCGGCGTGAACGCCAGCACGAACCGCCGGCCCGGCCGCGACGAGAGCGGCGTGTCCCCCGCGCCCGCCTTCCGTACCATCGCCACCATCCCGATGGCGAACGCCAGCCACCCCTCCGCCACCCAGGTGAGCAGCCACCGCTCCACGGTCCCCTGCTGCTCCGCCACGAACGCCGCCACCAGCGCCGTCACCCCCATGGCCACCCCGCCCCACCCCGGCACCCCGGTGAACGGCCCCGCCCGCTCCATCGCGTCGCGGATGAAGCGGAGGTTGTCGGCGGCGTGGTCCTCCAGCTTGGTGGGGACCAGCTGCGGGCCGGGGCGACGGTGGAGTTGCATGGCTCCAGTGTATGCCCCCGGGCGTCGTCCGTCAAGTGCTTTATGTCACAAAGCATCAGGACACGAGAAAGGGGCGGCCACCGCCGCCCCCCGCCCTACTGCACCGTCACCGTGAAGCTGCTCGCCGGGATCACCCGGAAGCCCGGCAGGCTGGCGCTCACCGTCGTCACCCCCGCCGCCTTCGGGTCGAACTGCACCCCGCCCGTCGCCAGGCTGTTCGGCGAGCGGGCGCTCCCCGCCTGGATCACCGTCTGCACCGACTGCCCGGTGGTCACCGTCGTCACCAGGTCCGCGGCCGTGGCGTTGCTGTTCGTCACCGTCACCGGCACGTCCGCGAGCCCCGCCGCCAGCGCCTGCTCCTGGCTCAGGTTGTTGCCCAGCTGGTCCGGGATGCCCGTCCGCACCTGGAAGGGCGCGTTGGCCGCGCCCGCGGTGGTCGTGCTCGGCAGGAAGATCACGTCCGCCGCCGGCTGCACCACCGTCACCGTGGCCGTCGCGGTCACGAAGCCCGGCGCCGTCACCGTGTACGTCGCCGCGCCGGTGGCGCCCGGCACGCCCTGGATCACGAAGCTGATGCCCGTCTGCCCGTTGCTGAGCGGGAAGTCCACGAACGCGCTCCCCACCGTCGTGGTGTTGGGCGAGATCAGGAACCGGCTCGCGTCGGTGCTCGTCACCCGTACGGTCACGCCCCCGTGCTGGCTCGCGCCGAGGCCCGTGAAGCTGGACACCTGCAGCGACGACCCCACCGTCTGGTCGCTGGCGCTGATCGTCGGCGTGGAGATGGTCACCGTCTGCGAGGCCGTCGGCAGGGTCAGGTAGTTGGGCGTGGTGCCGCTCACCACCGTCACCCCGGCCGCCGTGGCCTGGAAGTCCACCCCGCCGTTCGCCGCCTGGGACGGCGAGCGCGCCGTGCCCGGCTGGATGGTGACGCTCCCGCTCTGCGCCGGCCCGCCCAGGAACTGGAGCACCGCCGCGCTGGCGTTGCTGTTGCTCACCGCGACCGTCACCGGCGCCCCGCCCGCCCGGATCACCTGCTCCGCCGCCATGGCGGTGTTGTTGACGTTCGGGTAGCCGAGCCGGAACTGGAAGCTCGTCGGCGCGGTCAGGGTTGTCGTCGTCGCCGGGAGGAAGATCAGGTCCATGGCCGCGGGCACCACAGTGGCGCTGGCAGAGCCGTCGGTGAAGCCCGGCGCCGAGGCCGTGATCACGGGCACGCCCGCCGCCCCTTCCACACCCTGCACGAAGTAGCCGAAGCCCGACGTCCCGTTCGCCACAGGAATGTCCACGAACGTCGTTCCTGGCGTACTCGAGTTGGGCGACACCAGCGCGATGGCGGGATCCGAGCTCGTCACCCGCACCGTGACGCCGCCGTGGTTCGACGCGCCGAGGAAGCCGCTGGTGGAGGTCTGCAGCCCGTCACCCACCGTCACCTGGCTCACGGTGATCGACGGCGAGCTCACCGTCACCGTCACCGACGCCGTCGGCAAGGACAGGAAGCCCGGCGCCGTGGCCGTCACCGTGGTGCTCCCGCCCAGGATCGGGTCGAACTCCACGCCGCCGTTGCCGATCCCGCTCGGCGTCCGCGCCAGCCCGGCCGCGATGGTCTGGTCCGCCTGGTTCCCCGACCCGAGCGAGGTCACCAGCGCGCCCACCGCCGGCGTGGAGCTGAGCAGCGTCACGGCCACGCCCGGGCTCCCCGGCCTGAGCGCCTCCTCGATGGCCATCGCCGTCCCCTGGCCGTTCGGCACGCCGATGCGGGCCTGGAAGCTCTGGTTCGGCGAGAACGTCGTGGTGGACGTGCCGAGGAAGATGATGTCGATCGCCGGCGCGGCCAGCTGCACCGTGATGGTGTCCGGCGTGAAGCCCGGCGCCGTCGCGATGACGTCCACCGGGCCCGTGGCCCCCTCGAACGCCTGCAGGTTGTAGCCGAAGCTGGTGCTGCCGTTGGGGAGGGCCACGTCCAGCGTGCCCGTGCCCACCGTGCTCCCGTTCGGCGCCAGGATCAGCTTGCTCGAGTCCTGGCTCACCAGCGTCACCGTGACGCCGCCGTGCTGCGACGCGCCGAGGAAGCCGCTCGAGCCCACCTGCATGCCGCTGCCCACCGTGGACGGCTGGTTCAGCGTCAGGGCCTGGCCGGTGACCGTGATCGGCTGGCGCGCCGTCGGCAGGGCAATGAAGCCCGGGATCGTGGCCCCCACCGTGTCCGCGCCCGGCGTGAGCGGGTCGTACTCCGTGCCGCCGTTCGCCGCGCCGCTCGGGCTCCGGGCGGTGAGCGGCGCGATGGTCGTCGTGATCGTGTCCCCAAGTTGCGAGCCCCCGCCCACCAGCTGGCCGGTGCCGTTCGGGCTCGTGGTCACGGTCACCGTGAACCCCGGCGACCCGGCCCACAGCGCCTGCTCCTGCGCCATCGCCGTGAACTGCCCGTTCGGCACGCCCACCCGCACCTGGAAGGTGCTGTTCGGCGCGAGCGAGGTGGTGGTGGCCGGCAGGAAGATCACGTCCACCGCCACCGGCTGCAGCGTCAGCGTGATGGTGTCCGGCGTGAAGCCCGGCGCCGTGGCCACGATGTCCACCGTGCCCGTCTGGCCGTCCTTCGCCTGGATGGTGTAGCCGAACGAGCTGCTGCCGTTCAGCAGGTTCACGTCGAGCGTGTCGTTGCCCACCACGTTCGCGTTGGAGGTGAGCAGCACCTTGGTGGAGTCGCTCGCCACGAGGCGCACCGTGACGCCGCCGTGGTTCGACGCGCCGAGGAAGGCGCTCGTCCCCACCTGCATGCCGGCGCCCGGGTTGCTCGGCTGGTTGAGCGTCAGCGCCGGCGCCGACACGGTGATGTTCTGCGACGCCGTCGGCAGCGAGATGAAGCCCGGCGCGTTGGCCCGGAGCGTCGCCACGCCGGCGTTCACCGGGTCGAACTCCACGCCGCCGCTCGCGGCCCCGCTCGGGTTGCGGGCCGACGCGCCCGCGATCACCGTCGTGACGGAATCCGCCACCGTGCTGAACGTCACCAGGTCGCCCACCGGCAGCGAGTCGTTCACCACGTTCACCGTGAGCGACGTGCCGAACGCCAGCGCCTGCTCCAGCTGCATCGCCGTGAACTGCCCGTTCGGCACGCCGAGCCGCACCTGGAAGCCCGAGTTGGCGGAGAACGTGGTGGTGGTACCCGGCAGGAAGATGATGTCCATCGCCGGCGTCACCGTGGTGAACACCACCGTGTCCGGGTTGAACCCCGGCGCCGAGGCGATCACCGTGGCCGAGCCCAGCTGGCCGGCCACCCCCTGCAGCGTCCAGCCCGACGACGTGGCGCCCGGCCCGAGCACCACGTCGAGGGTGCCCGCGCCGGCGCTGTTGGCGTTCGGCGCCAGCCGCACCAGGTTCGAGTCCGGCGTCACCAGGTGGACCGTCACGCCATTATGGTTGCCGGCCCCGAGGAAGAACGCCTGGCCGCTCTGCAGCCCGGCGCCGACCGTCCCGGAGCCGCTGAAGGTGATGTCCGGCACCGCCGCCACCTGCGCCAGCACGCTGTCCGGCTGCAGGTTGGCCGCCGTGGCCACCACGTAGGTGTTGCACGGGAACGGCCCGGCCCCCGCCGTGAGCGTGGCGCCCACGGTGGTCTGGCCCGCCGGGATGGTGGCGTTGGCCACGTTGACGCAGGCGGTGTTCCGCGGCGTCAGCGTCACCGCGATGCCGCCCACCGGTGCCGCGATCGGCGTGCCGCTGGTCTCGAAGCTCAGCGTGATGCCGGTGCCGAAGCTCGCGTTGAGGCTCACGCTGGTCTGCGTCACGTTGAGCGACGCCACCGTGCTCACCACCGACACGTCGGAGCTGTACGCCGGGTTGTCCACCGTCACGTTGGCCGTGCCCGGGAGGACGCCGCTCACCGTGGCGTTGGCGGTGGTGCTGCCGGCGTTGATGGTCACCGTGGGCGTCAGCACGGCCACGGCGGCCGGGTTGTCGCTCGACACGCTGATCACCACGCCACCCACCGGTGCCGGGGCCCCGATCACGATCGGCAGCGACTGCGTCCCCGTGTACGCCACCGCGAGCGTGGCCGGCACGCTGATGGAGCGGTCCTCCACCGTGATCGGCAGCGTGCCCTGCACGTAGCCGCTCGCGTCGCCGCGCAGCGTGGTGCTGCCGAGCGACACGCCGGTGACGGTGAAGTCGATGAACGTGCTGCCCTGCGGGATGGACTGCGTCGCCGGCGGGCCCACCGTGGCGGTGCCGGGCAGGTCGCTCGCGAGCGTCACGGCCACGCCGCCCACCGGCGCCGCCGCCGGGATGGTGGCCCGCACCGTCACGGTCTTGCCCAGGCCCACGTTGGGCAGGCCGGGGTAGGTCAGGGTGATGGACGGCGGCCCGAAGGTCGCCGTCGCCGTGAAGCTGGCGGGCGTGCCGACGCCGCTCACCGTGGCCGTCGCCGCCTGGGTCGGCGCGCTCGGGCCGAGCGTCCACGTGGTGGTGGCCTGGCCGGTGGCGCCGGTGGTGCTCGTCGTCGGGGCCAGGGTGCCGCCGTCGGGCGTCGCCCAGGTCACCAGCACGCCCGGCACCGGGTTGCTCTGCGCGTCCCGCACCACCACCACCAGCGGCGCGCTCAGCTGGCTCGACGCCGGTGCCGTCTGCGCGTCACCCGAGACGATCGCGACGCTGGCCGGCACCCCCGCCGTGCTCGTGGCCACGAACCGCACCGGCGGCAGCCCCGTCACCGTGGCGAAGAGCGTGTCGTCGCCCGCCGCGGCATCCAGCGTCCAGCTCCCACCGTGGCCACGCCGCTCGCGTTGGTCGTCTGCGTCCCGCCCGTCACGCTGCCGTTGCTCCCGGCCGCGGGGGCAAAGGTCACCGTCACGCCGGAGAGGAGCACGTTGTTGCTGTCGCGCACCTCGACGCTCGGCGGCGCCGCCACCGCCTGCCCCACCGTGCCCGCCTGCGCCGTCGCGCTCAGCGCCGTCACCGTCGCCGGCCCCGTCAGCGGCACCGTGACACTCATCGCGAAGGCCAGCGGCGAACCAGTGAGGCCCGTTGCCGTGCCCTGCACCGTGAAGTTCCCCGCCGTGGAACCTGCCGTGATGACAGAGGTGGCCTGCGCCCGCCCCGCGTTGTCCGTGGTGCTCCCCGCCGACTGGATCACCGTCCCGCTCGGCGCGCCCACCAGCGTGAAGCTCACCGCAAAGCCCACCACCGGCTGCCCGAACTGGTCCCGCACCTCGAGCACCACCGGCTGCGAGTTCTGGCCCGCCGCCACCGCCTGGTTGTCGCCGGAGATCTTCACCACACTCGAGGGTACCGGCGCCACCGACACCGACACCGCAAAGCTGAGCGCGGGCAACGCCCCGCTCGTCACCTGCACCGTGAAGCTGCCGGAGGTCGAGCCCGCCGTCACCACGGCCTGCGCCAGGCCCGCGCCGTCGGTGGTGGTGCTGGTCGGCGCGATCGTGGTCCCGGCCGGCGGGCTCACGGCCGCGAAGCTCACCGCCGCGCCCGCCACCGGCTGCCCGAACTGGTCCAGCACCTGCACCACCAGCGGCTGCGACGCCTGCCCGCCGCCCAGCACCTGGTTGTCGCCCGAGAGCTTGGTCAGGGTGCTCGGCACCGGCGGTGCCGTCACCGTGAGCGTCGCCGTGTCCGCAAGTCCCGTCGGCGTCTCCGCCACCACCAGGTAGGTTCCCGTGGCCGATCCCGCCTGGAGCTGCGCTGAGTTGAGGCCCGAGGGCTGCACCGTGAGCGCGGTCGAGTCGCTCACGCCGTAGCCCACAGGCACGCCCGTCACCGGGGTGAGGCCCTGGTACACCGTGGCCGTCACCTGCACCGTGCCGCCCGTGGCCACCGAGGGCGCGGAGAGCGCCAGGACCACGCTGTCCGCGGCACTGCCCGGGCCCACGTATACCGGCGTGATCTCGGGCGTCCGCGTGGACTGCCCCGCCGTGGCCGTGACCGTGGAGTTGACGGAGTAGTACACCACCCCGCCCCCCCGCGCCTCCGCATACAGGTAGAAGGACTCGGTGGGCTGCGACAGCTCCAGCGTGATCGGCACCACCAGGCTGTCGCCGTTCTGGCTGAACTGCGTCACCACCCGCGTGAACACCACCGCCGAGTCGCTGAATCGCCGGAGCTCCACCAGCACCTCATCCACCGGCACCGGCACCGACGCGTTGGCGCGGAACAGCGACGCCAGGTCGATGGCGCCCTGCACCGGGATCCGGGGACTCACCGCGCTGTCGCTGGAGCAGGTAACGAGAAGCAGGCAGCCGGCCACGACGCGTGCCGCGCGCACCAAGGTGCGCACAGTCGCCCGGAGGGTCCGGGGGCCGGAGGGGAAGGAGGTCACGTTATGGAACAGGGTATGGCTGTAGGGAGAAGGTAGGGACTCCTCCCCGGGGGTGTCAAACGGCGGGCATGACCGAATCCATGGACAACGGCAGCCAGAGCCGGGCCGAGCAGCCCGTCCCCCCTTCCTTATTTCCGAGCGTCAGGGTCCCCCCATGCTCCTGCGCAATCTGCCGCGACAGCGCCAGCCCGATCCCCGATCCGCCCGGCTTGGTGGTGAAAAAGGGCACAAAGAGGTTGGCCGTGTCCGCGAGCCCCGGCCCGTCATCCTCCACCACCAGCTCCACGCCCCCGTCGGCCGGCTGCCAGCGCACCCGCACCTTCCCCCCGGTCTCGAGCGTGGCATCCACCGCGTTCCGCACCAGGTTGATCAGCAGCTGCTCCAGCTGGTCCCCGTCCGCCTGCAGCGTGCACTCCGGGGACCGCTCCACCACCACCGGCAGCCGCACCTCGAGCCGCGCCACCCGCCGCACCAGGTCCCCGAGCGCCACCGGGCGCAGCACCGGCCTCGGCAGCTTGGCCAGCCGCGCGTACGCCGCCATGAACCGGCCCAGCGACTCCGCCCGCTGCCCGATGATGCCGAGCCCCTGCACCAGGTCGTCGTGGTCCTCGCCCCGGCCCGGGGTCCGCTCCAGGATGGTGCGGAGGCTCCCGGCCAGCGAGCGGATGGGCGCCAGCGAGTTGTTGATCTCGTGACTGAGCACCCGGATGAGCCGCCGCCACGCCTCCCGTTCCTCCGCCTGCAGCGTGCGGCTCAGGTCGGTGAGCACCAGCAGCTGGTGCACCCGCCCGTCCTGCCGGAAGTCGGAGCGCCGGAGCTCCCAGCGTCCCTCCGTGAGCTGCCCCCGCTCCAGCAGCCTCGGCGTGGGCCCGCTCAGGCATTCCGCCAGGCCGAGTTGTGAGGCGCTCCGCCCCAGCAGCCGCTCCGGCGGCTGGTCCAGCAGCCGCTCCCCCGCCCGGTTCACCAGCCGGAGCGACAGGTCCGCGTCGAACGCAAACACCGCCGCGTCGATCTCGCTCATCACCGTGCGGAGCAGCGCCGTGGCCTCGAGCGCGCCGAGCCGCTGGCCGCGGAGCGTCTCCGCCAGGCTGTTGGCCTCGAGGTAGGCCAGGCCCAGCGAGTCGTCGGCCGGCGACGCGCCGCGCGCGCGGAGCGAGTAATCGCCCTCGCGCAGCGCGGCCAGCATGTTGGAGAGGGTCTGCAGCGGGCGCACCACGCGCTCGTGCAGGTTGAGCAGGCCGAACAGGAGGCCCAGGAAGATCACCAGCGTGCCCGTCCACCCCACCCGCGAGGGATAGTCGCCGCTCCAGAGCAGGATGAGGGCAATGACGATGGCCGGCAGCGCCGCGATGAGCGCCAGCAGCACGATCCGCCGCGGATGCGCCGGCACCCCGGCCCCTACCCCCGGGGCTCGAGCCCGTGCCGCTCGAGCCGCCGGTACATGGCACTGCGCGACAGCCCCAGCGCCTTGGCCGCCTCGCTCACGTTGCCGCCGGCCCGCTGCAGCGCCTTCTGGATCAGCACCTTCTCCACGTCCTCGAGCGGCAGCTGGTCCAGCCGCGTGGCCAGGTCGGCGGGCGGCGCCAGCGACAGGTCGGCCACGGCAATGAGCGGCCCGTCGGTGAGCAGCACCGCCCGCTCCAGCGTGTGCTCCAGCTCGCGGATGTTGCCCGGCCACGCATAGCGAAGCAGCGCCTCCAGCGCCTCAGGCCGGAAGCCCGTCACCGCCTTCCGGTAGCGCGCCGCGTGCCGCGCCAGGAACTGCGCCGCGAGCGCCGGCAGGTCCTCGCGCCGGTCGCGGAGCGGCGGGATGGTGATCTCCACCGTGTTGAGCCGGTAGAGCAGGTCCTCCCGGAACCGCCCCGCCGCCACCTCCGCCCGCGGGTCGATGTTGGTGGCCGCGAGCACCCGCACGTCCACCTTCCGCGTCTTGGAGCTGCCCACCCGCTCGAGCTCGCCCGTCTGCAGCACCCGGAGCAGCTTGGCCTGCTGCCCCGGCGAGATGTTGCCGATCTCATCGAGCAAGAGCGTGCTCCCGTCCGCCAGCTCGAAGCGGCCCATCCGGTCGCTCTTGGCGTCGGTGAAGGCGCCCTTCAGGTGCCCAAAGAGCTCGCTCTCGAACACCCCCTCCGACAGCCCGCCGATGTTCACCGTGATCATCTGCCGCGCCGCCCGCGGGCTCGCCGCGTGGATCCAGCGCGCCGCCACTTCCTTGCCCACGCCGTGCTCACCCAGGATCAGCGCATTGGCATCCGACGGCGCCACCTTCTCGAGCAGCCGAGCCACCTGCCGCATCGCCGGCGAGAGGGCAATGAGGTCGGGCAGCCCCTCGCGCCGGAGCGCCTGGTTCTCGCTCTCGAGCCGCGTGCTCCGTCGCAGCGCGCGCCCGAGCTCCACCTGCGTCCGCAGGATGGCCACCAGCCGGGTGTTGTCCCACGGCTTCTCCAGGAAGTCCCGCGCCCCCCGGCGCATCGCCTCCACCGCGCCCTCGACGCTCCCGAACGCCGTCATCACGATGATCGGGAGCGTCGCATCGATCCCCTGGATCCGGCTGATGAGGTCAAACCCCTCGCGCCCGCTCGTGGTGTCCCGGGTGTAGTTGAGGTCCATGAGCAGCGCGTCGAAGTCCCGCCGCTCGAGCGCCGACAGCACCCCGCCCGGCGAGCCCACGGTCTCCACCGCAAACCCCTCGCCCTTGAGCAGCAGTCGCAGCGCCTGCAGGATGTCGGCCTGGTCGTCCGCCACCAGGATGGTGGGGGCGCCGATGGGGTTGAGGGGCGTGTTGCTCATTCAGCGCGTCTCGGTGAGCCAGCGGACCAGGTTGCGGAGCAGCGTCACGTTGCCGGCGGCGCCCGGTGCGTTCATCCCGGCCGGCACCCGGTTGGGTCCCGCGAGCTGCGCCGAGAACATCGCCGCCTCCCCGAACACGGCCACGCGCCCCCGTCCCACGCGGAGCACCGCCCCCTGCAGCAGCGCGCCGGCCGGCGCACGCCGAGTGGCGGGCGTGAACACCCACGCCGTGTCCGGCAGCAGCTGCACGCTCCCCGCCGGCAGCACCAGCAGCGGCTCCGCGCCGGCCGGGGCCGTGAAGGCCTGCCCCGTGAACGTCCGCACCACCTCCACCCGCTCGTCAGGCGCGCGCCCGTCGGTGATGGGGTGCGCCCGGAGCGTCCCCGCCGCCCGGCTGAAGTCCGGCAGGCTTTGCCCGGCGCTGTCCACCGCAAAGCCGTCGCTCAGCCCGAAGCCGAATGCCCGGCCCAGCGTCGCCGCCCCGCCGCCGAAGGGCATGTGGTCGGCAATGAGCAGCAGCGACCCGCCCCCCTCCACCCACCGCCGCACCGCCGCCACCTCCGCGTCGCTGAACGCCGGGTGGATTGGCGCCGCCCACGTGGTCTCGTTCTCCGCCGCGATGGCGTTGGCCACCACCAGCAGCCGCACCGAATCGAGCGCCGCCGCCGTGAACGGCACGCGGCTCGGCCGCACCCGGTAGCCGTCCCGGGTGAGCAGCGCGCCAAAGGGCGCGTACCGGCCGTCGAGGGTGTGGAAGTTGTGGTGCGCCTCATCGAGGGCCACCACAGGACCGCGGCCCGCCGGATGGGCGGGCCGCGCAATCACCGGCCGGAAGGCGGTGTCGGACACCTGCTGCGCGGCCAGCGGCGCCGCCAGGAGCGCCAGCGCCACGCACGCGCCCCGCGCCGCGTCAGGCCGGCACGCCCGTCTCCGCCAGCCACCCGTCCTTGAGCCGGATGATCCGCCGCCCGTAGCGCGCATTCTCCTCCGAGTGCGTCACCTGGATGATCGTCGTGCCCTGCCGGTTGAGCCGGGCAAAGAGCTCCATGATCTCCCGCCCCTGCTCCGAGTGCAAGTTGCCCGTGGGCTCGTCCGCGAGCAACAGCGGCGGGTTCCCGATGACCGCCCGCGCCACCGCCACCAGCTGCTGCTGGCCCCCCGAGAGCTGCGCCGGGTACAGGTCCTTCTTTCCTACTATGTGGAACCGGTCCAGCGCGTCCGCCACCATCGCCGCCCGCTCCCCGCTCCGCAGGTTCCGGTAGCTGAGCGGCAGGTCCAGGTTCTCCGCCACCGTCAGGTCGTCCAGCAGGTGGTACTGCTGGAACACGAACCCCACGCTCTCCCGCGCCAGCGCCGTCCGCTGCTTGGGGCTGAGCCGGTGCACCGCCTGGTCCCGGAACCAGTACTCCCCGCCGTGCTCCCCATCCAGCATGCCGAGGATCGCCAGCAGCGTGCTCTTCCCCGCCCCGCTCGGCCCCATGATGCTCACAAACTCCCCGGGCTCCACCGTCAGGCTGATCCGCCTGAGCAGCCAGGTGGGCGACGGCTTCGTCGGCACCGACTTCTCCAGCTCCACGAGGCGGATCATCACTCGCTCCGGAGCGCCGTCATCGGGTCCGTCCGCGCCGCCCGCCGCGCCGGCAGCAGGCTCGCCACCACCGTGAGCAGGCCGAGCACTAGCGCGCTCCCGAGGAGAATGGTGGGATCGGCCGGCTTCACCTCATAGAGCTGCGACGAGAGCGCCCGCCCCGCCGCCACCGCCCCCACAAGCCCCGCCACGATCCCCACCAGCACCAGCCGGAACGCATCCCCCATCACCAGCCGCACCAGCGACCCCGGCGCCGCCCCGAGCGCCAGCCGCACGCCGAGCTCCTGCCGCCGCCCGCGCACCGTGTACGCCAGCACCGCGTACAGCCCGAGCCCCGCCAGCCCGAGCGCCGCCAGCGCGTACAGCCCGAACAGCGACGCCCCCAGCCGGTGCGACTGGTACCGTGGCTCCAGCACCTCATCGAGCGACCGCGCCGTCACGTACGGCAGCCCCGGCGCCGCCGTCTGCAGCGCCACCCGGAGCCCCGCCACCACGTCGCGCGCCGGTCCCCGCGTGCGCAGGAACAGCGTCAGGTGCCGCGTACTCGTGTCGGTGGGCGCCAGCGGCACGTAGTAGATGGCCTGCGGCTCCTCCCGCGGGCTGTACCGCACCCCGTTCTTGGCGATCCCGATGATCTCGGTGCACGGCTTTCCCGCGCCCCCGATCATCAGGCACTTCCCGATCGGGTCCTGCCCCGGGAAGTAGCGCTCCGCCATCGTGGCGCCGAGCACCGCCACCGGCGGCTGCTCCCGCCGGTCGGCGTCGGTGAAGCCCCGGCCCCGCAGCAGCGGCAGGCCCATGGTGCGGAAGTAATCCGCCGTGGTCTGCTGGATGTACGGCCCGCCGCTCGAGAACCTCGGCAGCGAGTCGAGTCCCGGGATCCGGAGCGACACCGCCATGCTCCACCCGAACGGCTCCCCATTGTTGAGCGCCCCGCTCTCCACCCCGGGATAGACCAGCGCCGCCGCCAGCATCGCGTCGAACGCCTGCCCCGTCTGCAGCCCGTCGAACCCCGCATCGCGCGGGTCCGCGTCCACCAGGATGATGTGCTCCCGGTCGTACCCAATGTCGATGCCCAGCACGTTCCGGAGGCTCCGCACAAAGAGCCCCGCCCCCACCACCAGCACCACGCTGAGCGCCACCTGCGCCACCACCAGCCCCGCCCGGAGCCGCGACCGGCTGTACCCCGCTCGCCCGCCCTCCTTGAGGACAGGCGTCAGGTCCCCGCGCGCCACCTTGAGCGCCGGCAGCAGGCTCGACACCAGCGCCGCCAGCAGCGTCGCCGCACCCGCAATCATCAGCACCCGGGGATCAATCCGGAGCCGCTCCGCCATGCTCTGCGTGAGCAGCGTCCCCGCCAGCAGCGCGCCGCCCCACGTGGCCACCAGCAGCCCCGCCGCGCCGCCCAGCAGCGCAATCAGCCCGCCCTCGAGCAGCAGCTGCCGCACCAGCCGCCCCTGTCCCGCGCCGAGCGCCTTCCGCACCGCGAATTCCCGCGCCCGCACCAGGCCCCGCGCCAGCAGCAGGTTGGCCACGTTGGCGCACGCAATCAGCAGCACCAGCAGCGACATGGCCGCCAGGCCCTGCGCCAGCTCCGTCGGCGCGCTGGTGATGGGGCTCGCGCTCTCGAGCGCCGGCGCCAGCTGCACGTCGCTGAAGCCGTTGGTCTCCTTGGCCTCCTCCCGTCCCGCCCGCACCAGCGCCGTCGCCTCGGCCGCCGCCTGCTCCAGCGTCACACCGTCGGCCAGCCGCGCCGAAAGCGACACCCAGTACCACCCCCGGTCGGTGGCGAAGTCGTTCCCGCCGGCTCCATGCCCGGCCCACACGTTGAGCGGCACCCAGAGATCGGCGCCGTCCAGGTCGCCGCCGTCGAAGTCCTTCTGCGCCACCCCCACCACCGTGAACACCCGGTCGTTGAGCGGCAGCGTCCGCCCCACGATGGCCGGATCGCTGCCGAAACCGGTGCGCCAGAGCCGCTCGCTGAGCACCACCACCGTGGGGCCGTCAAACCGGTCATCCTCAGGCGTGAGCAGGCGCCCCAGCATCGGCGTGGCGCCGAGCAGGCCGAAGTACCCGCCCGTCACCTCGGCCACCTCCACCGAGCGCGCCTCCGCCCCGCGCCCGAGCGAGCCCCGGTCGCGCGCCTGCGCCACCACCGCCGCGAAGCTCTTGGCCTGCTGGAGGTCGGTGAAGTCGGGGTAGCTGACGCTCGGGTTGGTCCACTCCCCGAACTGCGGATTCTTGAAATGGAAGAGGAGGCGGGTCACCCGCTCCGGCGCCGTGACACCCACGGGCGGGCGGAAGAGCAGGAGGTCCAGCACACTGGTGAGCGCCGTGACGGCGCCGATGCCGAGCGCCAGCGTGAGCGCCGCTGTGGCGGTGAAGCCGCGCGCGCGCACCAGCCCGCGCGCGGCCTGCCGGAGGTCGTCCAGGAACTGCTGCATGCGGTCCTCCGGGAGGGTCAGACGCCCTGCAGCTCGGCCACCTTGTTGTCCTCGAGCACCCGGCCGTCGAACAGGTGCACGGCCCGGTCGGCGTGGCGGGCGTAGCGCGGGTCGTGCGTCACCATGATGATCGTGGCCCCGCCCCGGTGCAGCGCCTGCATCAGCTCCATCACCGCCTCACCGTTCACCGAGTCCAGGTTCCCCGTGGGCTCGTCCGCCAGCAGCATGAGCGGCTCCCCCGCCACCGCGCGCGCCACCGCCACGCGCTGCTGCTGGCCGCCCGAGAGCTGCGCCGGATAGTGCTTCACCCGGTGCGACATCCCCACCTTCTCCAGCGCCGCCATCACCCGCTGCTTCCGCTCCGCCGCGGGCATGCCGCGGTAGGTGAGCGGCAGCTCCACGTTCTCGTACACCGTCAGGTCGCCGATCCAGGTTGAAGTACTGGAAGATGAACCCGATCTCCTTGTTGCGGATCCGCGCCCGCTCCGCCGCCAGAGCTGCGCCACCGGCTTGTTGTCGAGCCAGTACTCCCCGCCGGTCGGCGTGTCCAGGAGGCCGAGCAGCGAGAGCAGCGTGGTCTTGCCGCAGCCCGAGGGACCCGCGATGGCCACGTACTCCCCGCGCTTCACCTCGAGGTGGATCTCGGCCAGCGCGTGCGTCTCCACCTCATCGGTGTAGAAGACCTTCTTGATGCCGTCGAGCTTGATCAGGGTCTGGTCGGTCATGGGCATGATCCCCGGGTGGTGCGTGACGGCGGGCGCCCCGTGCGCCGGCCAGAACGTTCAGCTGCTTGGGTCCTACCGGATGCTGACGCGGTCCACCGCGTCCCAGCGCGACATGTCGGAGAGGATCACGATGTCCCCGGGCGCGAGGCCGCGCAGCACCTCGATCCGGTTCACCGAGCTCCGCCCCAGCTGCACCTGCACCCGCTCGGCCTCGCTCCCCCCGGGGAGCACCCGGAAGAGCCCCACCGTGCTGTTGGCCTGGCCGTACGCCGGCCGCCCCACGTTGAGCACGTTGTTGAGCCGCTCGATCTCGATGGTGCCGTCCACGCTCAGGTCCGGCCGGGCCCCGCGCGGCAGCTCCCCCTCGAGCGTCACGTCCACCGTCACGGTGCCGTTCTGCGCGGCCGGGTCGATGCGCACCACGCGACCCTTCACGATCCCGTTCCGCGTGTCGATCGCCGCCGATTGCCCAATGGAGAGGTCCCTGGCCTGCGTCTCCGGGATCCGGAGCACCGCCTTGAGCCGCTCCGGCTGCACCACCTTGGCCAGCGTGGCCCCGCTGATGGCCCACTGCCCCACCTCGAGCGGCAGCTCCTGCAGCACACCGTCCGCCCCTGCGCGCACCACCATGGCGTCCACCAGCCCGCGCTGGAAGTCCGCCACCGCGCGGAGCCGGCCCACCTGCGCCTCCTGCACCGAGAGCTGGTCCGGGATGTTCTGGGTGTAGATGGTGAGCCGCTGCTGCTCCACCTGCAGCCGCTCCGTCAGTTCCTCGAGCAGGTCGCGCGACTTGGAGTATTCCTCGCGCGAGATCAGGTTGGCCGCCGCCAGCGCCGAGTCGCCGGCCGCCTTCCGCGTGGCCTCCCGGAACTGCGTCCGCACCGAGGCCACGACACCCGCCTGGTTGAGCCGCTGGGTCTCGAGCTCGCTCTTGAGTGAGACCAGCTGCGCCTCCGCGTCCGTGAGCTGCCGCTGCGCCTGCAGCAGCTGGATCTGCACG
>JBGAOL010000025.1:0-19925 GCA_044221825.1 Gemmatimonadales bacterium | reverse complement strand
GTCGGCTACGTGATGCCCATCGGCGGCGTGGCCGCGTACCGCAACCAGGTGTCGGTGGTGGGGGTGGGCTTCGACATCGCCTGCGGCAACGCGGCCATCCGGACCGACCTCCGGGTGGAGGACCTCCTCGGCCTGTCGCGCGAGGAGATCGTGCGGAACCCCGCGCGCGCCACGGGCCACCGCCGGCTCAACGCGCTCGCCGACGAGATCCAGGCGGTGATCTCGTTCGGCATCGGGCGGAAGAACCGGGACGAGGACGCGCCGGTGGACCACCCGCTCTTCACCTCGGAGGCGTGGTCGCTGCTCCCCAGCGCCGGGCCGGCGCGCGCCGTCCGGGACGAGCTGCGGCAGAAGGCGCGGCGCCAGCTCGGGACCGTCGGGTCGGGGAACCACTACGTCGACGTCTTCGTGGACGAGGCGGGCGCCCTCTGGGTGGGGGTCCACTTCGGTTCGCGCGGGCTCGGGCATACCATCGCGTCGGGCTTCCTGGCCCTCGGGCAGGGGAAGACCTGGGGCGACCGGGTGCCGGAGACCGAGGTCCTGCTCGACCTCGACGCGCCGCTCGGCCACGACTACTGGCACCTCATGAACCTGGCGGGCGAGTACGCCTACGCCGGGCGCGAGTGGGTGGCGCGCCGGGTGGTGGCGCTCCTCGGCGGGCGCGAGGTGGAGCTGGTCCACAACCACCACAACTTCGCCTGGAAGGAGCAGCACGGGGGCGAGGAGCTGGTGGTGGTACGGAAGGGCGCCACGCCGGCCTTCCCGGGCCAGCGCGGCTTCATCGGCGGGTCCATGGGGGACGATGCCGTGATCGTCCGCGGTGCCGACGCGCCGAAGGGGTCGGAGGTGGTCACGCTGCAGCAGGCGGCGCTGTTCTCCACCGTGCACGGGGCCGGGCGGGTCATGTCGCGCACCGCGGCGGCCGGGAAGGTCCACCGCAAGACCGGTCGCGTGCTGTCGCCCGGGCGCGTGACGCCGGAGATGATGCGCCGGTGGGTGGACGAGCAGGGCGTGGTGCTGCGCGGCGGGGGGCTCGACGAGAGCCCGCACGCCTACCGGCGCCTCCCCGACGTGCTCCGCGCGCAGCGCGACACCATCGTGGTGGAGCACGTGCTCAAGCCCCTCGTGGTGGTGATGGCGGGGGCCCACGAGTTCGACCCGTACAAGGACTGACCACGCGACCCGGCCGGGGCCCCGGCCGGGTCGTCGTGCGCTCAGGCGAACTTGCCGCTCCGCACCACCTCCACGTCGTGGGTGTAGGCCACGATCGCGTAGTCGTGGAAGTAGCTGGCCGCGAGGTGGGCCATGATGCGCTCCGCCACCTCGGCACTCACCAGCGTCTCCACCCGGATGTTCTTCCCCTGCCAGTCCTGGGCGTGCACGCCGCGCGTGCCCTCGCCCTCCACCTCGCCGAGGCTGTAGCCGCGGGCGCCGAGTCGCCGGAGGTCGGCGGTCAGGTGCTCGCGCAGCACGTGCTCCGCGATGATGGTCACCAGCTTGAGGCGGATCGGTGTCATGGGGTGCCTCCGAACCAGGCTGCGAGCCGGAAGTAGATGGGGATCCCCACCAGCAGGTTGAACGGGAAGGTGATGACGAGTGCCGCGGTGAGGTAGAAGGTGGGGTTGGCCTCGGGCAGGGTCAGGCGCACCGCCGGCGGTGCCGCGATGTAGCTGGCGCTCGCCGCCATGGCCGCGAGCACCGTGGCGCCGCCCACCGAGAGCCCCGCCACGGTGCCAACCCAGGCGCCGAGCGCGCCGTGCAGGAGCGGCATCCCGAGCCCGAAGCCGAGCAGGAAGCCGCCCACCTTGCGGAGGTCGCCGAGGCGCGCGGCGGCCACCACGCCCATCTCCAGCATGAAGAGGCAGAGCGCGCCCCGGAAGACGGCGCCCTTGGTGTTGTAGAAGGGCTCGATCACCGCCCAGTTCTCGTGCCCCATGATGAAGCCGACGAGGAGCCCGCCCACCAGCAGCACCATGGTGCGGCCGGTGAACACTTCGTGCAGCACCTCACGGAGCGGGCGGCCGTGGCCCCCCGCCTGGACCACGCCGATGAGGAAGGCCACCTGGATCCCCGGCGCCTCGAGCAGGGTCAGCAGCGTCGGCAGGAAGCCCTCGGGCTCCGCGCCCTGGCTCTTGGCGAAGGTGGTGGCCGCGATGTAGGTCACGGCCGAGACGGAACCGTAGTGTGCGGCAATGGCGGCGGCGTCCGCCGTCCCGAAGCGGCCCACCTTCCGGACCACGAGGTAGGCGGAGATGGGCGTGAACACGCCGAGGGCGAGGGTCGCGGCCGCGGGCCAGGCGATGGCGGCGAGGCTCGCCTCCCGGAGCTCGGCCCCGCCCTGGAGTCCCAGCGCCCAGAGCAGGAAGATGGAGAGGCCGAGGTAGATGTCCTTGGGGAGCGAGAACTCGCTCCGGACCACGCGCGCCAGCATCCCGAGGGCAAAGCTGAGCGCGATGGGGGAAAGGAGGTTGGCGCGGAGCAGGTCGCCCGTGGTCATGCGGTGGCCACCCGGGTCACGCGGCCGGTGGCCAGGTCGTAGGTGGCGCCCACCACCAGCAGCTTCCGCTCCGTCACCAGGCCCGCGATCACCGGGGAGGCCGACGCCAGCAGGTGGGCCTGATTGCGCACGTTCTGCGCGATGACGCGGTCGAGGTCCGGGCCTGCCTGGTCCACCGCGGGGCGGATGTGCTGGTAGATGGTGCTGATCTGTCCCGGCACCGCGCCGCCGGCGATGGTGGCCTTCACGGCGCCGCAGGAGGAGTGCCCGAGCACCACGAGGACGCGGGCCCCGAGCACCAGGGTGCCGAACTCGAGGCTCGCCATCTCCTCGGAGCTGACCACGTTGCCGGCGTTCCGCACCACGAAGACATCGCCGAGGCCCTGGTCGAAGAGGATCTCGACGGGGACCCGCGAGTCCGCGCAGGTCAGCACCGCCGCGAAGGGCGCCTGGCCCTGCGCGGTCTCGCGGAGGCGCGACAGGTCACGGTGAGGGGCGGTTGGGTGCCCGGCCGCGAAGCGCGCGTTGCCGTCGAGCAGCGCCTGCAGCGCCGCCTCGGGTGTCGTGGGATCCGGCCGCCGGGCCGGCCCGGCGGTCAGGCCGAGGGACGGCACGGCGAGGGCCGTGGCGGTGAGGGCCAGGAACTCGCGGCGCGTGGGCGGGGAGGTCGTCGGGTCGGGCATGGCGCTCCTCGTCGAGGGTGATCCGCACGAAGCGGCCCGCCCCCAGGGGGACGGGCCGGGTAGGCTTCGTGAGAGAGGAACCGGGGAAAGGCGCCCGCCCGGGGGCGGGCCGGCGGCGGATCCGGTCAGGTCACGCCGCCGCCGCGCGCGCGCGACTCCGCCGTGCAGCGACGACGGAGGCCACGACCCCGAGCAGCAGGATCGTGAGGACCACGGCGAGCGACAGCAGGGTGTCCACCTTATAGGGTGTCTTCACCAGCAGCATCTTGGTGCCCACGAAGGCCAGCACCGCGATGAGCGCCGGCTTCAGGTACTTGAACGTCGTGATCATCCCCGCCAGGCAGAAGTACAGCGCCCGCAGGCCGAGGATGGCGAAGACGTTGGACGTCAGGACCAGGAACGGGTCCGCGGTGATCGCGAAGATGGCGGGGATCGAGTCCACCGCGAAGACGAGGTCGGTGAACTCCACCATCACGAGCGCGAGCAGCAGCGGCGTCGCCGCGCGGCGGCCGTCCAGGCGGGTGAAGAAGCGCTGGCCGTCGTACTGGGTGGTCACGGGGTAGAGCCGCCGCACCAGGCGCACCAGCACGTTCCGCTCGGGGTCGATCCCGTGCGTCGAGACCAGCGCCATCTTGATGGCGGTGAGGATCAGGAAGCCGCCGAAGACATAGATGACCCACGAGAAGCTGTGGATGAGCTGCGCCCCGATCGCGATCATGCCGCCGCGCATGGCGAGCGCCCCCAGGATGCCCCAGAAGAGCACCCGGTGCTGGTAGCGCGCCGGCACCGCGAAGTACCCGAAGATGAGCGCGATCACGAACACGTTGTCCATGCTCAGCGACTTCTCGATCAGGTAGCCGGTCAGGAACAGCTTGGCCGCCTCCAGCCCGCCCACCACCGGCGTGGTGCTGCCGTCGAGCTGCGGCACGTCGAGCCCGAGGCCGAGCCAGTGCCGCTCGTAGGCCAGGTAGAGCACCCCGGTGAAGGCCAGCGCGGCCCCGATCCAGACCACCGTCCACGTGACCGCCTCCCGCATCCCCACCTCGTGCGCCTCCCGGTGGAAGACGCCGAGGTCGAGGGCCAGGAAGACCAGCACGAGCGCCAGGAAGGCGACGTAGGCCCAGGTGAGGGCCGGCAGGCCGAGGATGAGGGCGGCAGGGGCCGCCGCGGCGGCGTCGAGGAGGAGCATGGCGGCGAACCTAACGATACGCTGTCATAAGATCCAATGGAATTATCGGAACTCAAGGATCGCAAAAATCGATGTGCAGTCGATGCGCCCGTCGCGGCCACCGTCCAAGGTTCCGGGCCGCCGCGCGTGGGAAGCCGACCCCGGTCCCCGTCCGAGGTGGATAGAGCAAAGCGATCATGGGATGTGAAAAGTTCAGTTTGTCGTCCCCGCCGCGCATGCCTACCATTGGCTCGCCGGCGGGGAGCCCGGCTGGCGCCGCGAGTGGGCGCCCCCTCCCCGCGGTGCCCGCCGCTCCCCGTGAGGGCGGGCCGCCCTGACCGATGACCGCCTGGAGTCTTCCATGCTGCTGCTTGCCGTCTCCCTGCTCGCCGCCACGCCGGCCCTCGCCCCCACGGCCTACGCCAACCCGGTGGAGAAGGCGCACCGCACCGCCCTCAGCGCCAAGGCCGCCACTCGCGATGCCGCCAGCGCCGCCTATCACTGGGCCACCCACAGCGTCACGCTCCAGCAGGCCGAGGCGGAGCAGCATGCGGCCGCGCTCGCCCGCCATGTGGCCACGGCCGACGAGGCCTTCACGGCGCTCACCGGCCGGCTCACCGCCCGCCAGGCCGAGCGGGTGGCGGTGCACCTCACCACCGCCCGTGAGGCGCTGGCCCACGCCCGCGCCACCGTTGCCAAGCTCCAGGCCGAGGCCGCCAGGCCCGGGCCGAGCCGCGCGGAGGTGCGTGTCCTGACGGCCGAGCTCTACGGCACGCTCGAGACCGCCGTCGTGGCGCAGGAGCAGCTGGGCAAGGACCTGAAGCCGCGGCGCACCATGCGCCCTGGCCCCCGCGGCCGCTGAGCCGCACCACCTCGTGGGGCGTCGGCTGGCCGGCGCCCCACGCTGCTTCCGGGACGCACCGATGCTGGATGACTTGCTGGAACTCGCGAAGGCGCGCCTGGGGCGCGCGGGATGGCAGGATGATGCGAGCGAGGCCGACCGCCTGGCCCGGGAACACGCCCCGGACGAACGGGTGATCGGGTGGGTGAGCGGGCGAGACGACGATGAGGCGTTGCTCTGGGTGGCGACCGACCGGCGGGTGCTGCTCCTGGCCCAGGAGATGGGACGGCGCGCCGTGACCGTGCTCAGCTACCCGGAGTTGCACGAGGTGTGGGTGGCCCTGGAACGGGGCGGGGCCAAGGTTCGCCTCTACGCCACCGGCCGGAAGTACAGCCTGGACGACGCCGCCCCCGACGACGCCCGCCACCGCCGCGCCGAGGGGAGCGCGTGCGCGACTCCACGAACAGGCAGCGGCGCGCCCGCCTCCGAGATGCTCACCACCGCGGGGGTGGCGGAGGCGACGCTCCACCGTGACGGCGTAGAAGGCCTCCCGGCACCCCTCCAGCTCCCACCACGCGCACCTCGTACTGCCGCCGGATGTCCGCCGCGATGGCGGACGGCGCCGCGAAGAGCCCCACCCCGCCCATCCCGAACACCTTGAGCAGCGCGCTGTCGCTGAACTCGCCGAGCACGGCGGGGCGGATGCGCGCGCGCTCGAACCCTCCTCGAGGAGCGCCGCAGGCCTGTCCCTCCGTCGGGAGCAGGAAGGCGCGCCGGCGAGCGAGCCGGGGAAGCCCCCGCCGGTACTTCTCCGCCAGCGGCCGTGCCGAACACCGACACGCCGGTCTCGCCGAGCGGGTGATTGAAGGCGCGCACCTTGGACTCGCTGGTGATCGGGGCGTCGGTGAGCACCAGGTCCAGCGCGTGGGTGGACAACTCGGCGAAGAGCCGCTCCGGCCGGTCCTCCCGGCGGGGAGGTGGACCGGCTCGGGTAGGCTCAGCACCGGCGCCAGCAGCCGGCGGGCCAGCAGCTTCGGCACCTGGTCGGCGATGCCGACGTTGAAGCGGACCGGCCGACCGGTGGGCTGCCCGGCCAGCACGTCTTGCAACTCCGCCCCGAAAGATTTCTTCCGCGTAGCGGTACGCCACCTGTCCACGTCCGTCCAGGACAGCTTCACCCGGTCCGGTGAAGAGCGGCTCACCCAGGTTCTCCTCCAGCGCCTTGATCTGGGCGCTGATGGTGGGCTGGGTGAGGTGCAGCTTCTGGGTGGCGCGGGCGATCGAGCCTTCCGGCGACGGTCAGCGTAGTAGAGGTGGTGGTAGTTGAGCCAGGCCATGCTAGTAAAAGAGCTACGGAAACGGTGGTGGAGGACAATCGTGGGGTCCTGCCACCGGTTCTGATAGGTTCATGTGGTCCGGCTACGTTCAGTGCGTCCCATCTCTCCCTGGAACACCATGTCTGCACTCCTGCGCCGCGCCCTCCCCCTGGCGGGCCTCCTCGCGCTGCTCGCCCTGCCGACGCCAGCCACCGCGATCCCCCGCCTTCGCACGGCGGTACAAGGCAGTTGCGCTCTGCCACAACCCCGCCCCGACGCTCACCGAGTTCGGCGCCCAGTTTGCCGGGAACGGTTTCCGGATGGCTTCTGGCGAGGAGCCCGTGGACACGATCGGGACGGACGACAACACCCTCGCCCTGCTCAAGGACATCCCGCTGGCGATCCGGCTCGACCTCTACGCGCAGGAGTATGCCAACGGTCGCGCCAGCACGGATTTCCAGACGCCCTACGGCGTGAAGCTTCTCTCGGGCGGGGCGCTGTCCAAGTCCATCTCCTACTACTTCTACACCTTCCTGCTCGAGCGCGGCGACGTGGGCGGGATCGAGGACGCCTTCCTGTACTTCAACGACATCGGCGGCGCGCCGCTCGACGTGGCGGTGGGCCAGTTCCAGGTGTCCGACCCGCTCTTCAAGCGAGAGTTGCGCCTGGAGTTCGAGGACTACGCCGTGTACCGGGCCCGGCTCGGCAACGTGCCGGTGGACCTCACGTACGACCGCGGGATCATGGCCATGGCCGACGTGGCCGGCTTCACGCTCACGGGCGAGGTGCTGAACGGCGTCGGGCTGGCCGGAGCGGACGCCGCCCGCCACTACGACACCGACGCCAACAAGAGCGTCTTCCTTCATGCCACCCGGGACCTCGCCCCGGCCCTCCGCCTCGGCGCCTTCGGCTACTACGGCCGCACGGATGGAAACGGCACCCGGAATGCCACCCAGATGCTCGGCGGCGACGGGACCGCGGCCCTCGGCCCTGGAACTGAACGGGCAGTACATCTACCGGACCGATGACCGCCCCACCTTCACACCGGGGGAGGGGAAGGTCACCATGCAGGGCGGCATCGCCGAGCTGATCGTGCGGCCGGGCGGCGCCGCGGGGTGGTACGGCTTCGCCCTGTACAACCGTGTCACCGCGGACCGGCCGGTGCTCGACGTCCGGCTGGGCGGCAGTCCCGACGTGGCGAAGCACGAGACCCTCTCCGGGGGGGTCGGCCACCTGGTGCGCCGCAATGTGCGCGTCTCCGGCGAACTGACTTACGACTTCGTGAGCGAGGACGGGCGCCTGACGCTTGGGATGTTCGCGGCCTTCTAGCCCGGGCGGGATGGCGGCACGCGGGGCGCGCACCGGCGTGCCGCGTCTGTCTTTCCGGGTCCCGGCCTACTCGACCGGCAGCTCGGCTCGCCGGCTCCATTCCAGGAACGACCCGTCGTAGAGCCGAGGCTGGAAGCCGAGCGTGCGCGCCACGAAGTAGAGGTAGCTGGCCTGGACACCGGTGCGGCAGTAGTCACCACCGTGCGGCCCGGCGCCGCGCCGGTGCGCGCCAGGAGCTTCGCCACTTCGCCGGCGCCCTTGAGCCGGCCGGGCTCGGGGCTCGTGAGGGCCAGGCGCCAGAAGAAGTTCGTCGCCCCGGGAATGTGGCCGCCGCGCGGCACGCCGTCACCCGGCGGCGTGCCGGCGTATTCGGCGGTGGGGCGCGCGTCGAGGAGGGCCACCGTGCTGTCGCCCAGGCGCGCGCGGACCCAGTCGGCGTCCACCACCAGCTCGGGGTGCGGCGTCAGCTCGAGCCGGCCGGGCGTCACCGCCGGGACCGCCTGCGTGAGCGGGAGGCCGGCCGCGCGCCAGGCGGGCAGGCCGCCGTCGAGGAGCGCCGCGCGGTCGCCGAGGCCCAGGTAGTCCAGGGTGAAGAAGAGGCGGGCGGCGAGCAGCGGTTCGCCCACGATGATGATGCGGCTGGTGGCGGTGACCCCGACGCCTTCCAGCAGCGAGTCGAGCGCGGCCACCGACGGGAGCTCGTTCGGGATCCCTGCGCGCTCCACCACCACCCGGCCGAACGGGACGAGCCGCGCGCCCGCCACATGGCCCTCGGCGTAGGTGGCCGGATTCCGTTCCACCTGGAGCACCACCACCCGCGGGTCGTCCAGGCGCTCGGCGAGCCAGGCGGGTGAGACGAGCAGCGAGTCGCGCGGCGCCTGGGCGCCGAGGGCGAGGGGCAGGGACAGGAGGATCGAGCTGAGGAGGCGGGGTCGGAGGCGCATGGGGGGTCCCGGTGTTGCCGTGGAGGACGTATAACTATATAGTAATATATAACTCCATCCGGTCGGGAACACCATGCGCCGCCCCCTGCTTGCCCTCCTCGTCGTCCCCGTCGCCCTTCACGCCCAGGATCCGTCGCCCGCGCGGCCCACGGCGGCGGTGGTCTCCGCTGTCGAGGAGATCGATGCCATGCGGAGCGGCCTCGCCGCCACCCTCGAGGGGCGGGCGAGCCCCCCGGACCAGCAGGTGTTCGGGCAGGTCTGCCGCCCGGTGGGCGAGCGCGCGAAGGCCGTCGCGGCGGAACGGGGCTGGCAGGTCCTCCAGATGGCGGCGCGGAACCGGAACCCCGCCCATGCGCTCGACGCCGAAGGGGCGCGGGTCAGCCGGATGTTCGAGGCGGATGCGGAGCTGACTGCGGTGTGGCTGCGGAGCAGCATGAACGGCACGCCGGGCATGCGCTACTTCCGGCGCATCACCGTGGAGGCGTCCTGCCTGGCGTGCCACGGGGCGCGGGACGCACGTCCGGCTTTCGTGGTGACGAAGTACCCGGACGACCGCGCCTTTGATTTCAAGCCGGGGGACTTGCGGGGGCTGTATGCGGTGTTCGTTCCTGATTCACTCGCCGGAAAGGAGTGAGCCGATGCCTGAGCCCACCCCGCGCACGCCGGCCACCGTGCGCTGTCCCCTCTGCCTCACGCTCAACCGCGTGGACCTGGCCCGGGTGGCAGACGGACCGCGCTGTGGCTCGTGCCAGCGACCCATCCTGCTCGATCGCCCGATCGCCGTCGGCGACGACGACTTCGACACGGTGATCGCTGGAACGTCCGCGCCGGTGCTGCTCGACTGCCATGCCGACTGGTGTGGTCCCTGTAAGGCGATGGCCCCGGTGCTGGACGAGCTGGCGAGTGCACGCGCGGGGACGCTGCTCGTCCTCAAGCTGGATACCGACCAGAACCCGCGCACCGCGAGCCGGCTCGGCATCCGAGGCATTCCCACGTTCATCGCGTTTCAGGGCGGGCAGGAGCGACGGCGCCACGTCGGCATGGCGGACCGCGCCACCCTCGCCGCCCTGGCCACCGGCTGACGCCGCGTTCCGCCCCGCATCATGGAACCGGCCGGCCGGGACGAGGTTCCCATGCAGACGCACCACCTCTCCGTGTCGCGGACCGCGCGGTACCTGACCCGCGGCCCGCTCGACGGATCGGCCACCGAGGTCTGGATCGGCCTCCACGGGTACGCACAGCTGGCGCACCGCTTCCTCCGCTGGCTCACGCCGCTCGAGGACGGGCGGACGCTGCTCGTGGCGCCCGAGGCGCTGTCGCGCTTCTACCTGGAGACCGGGCTCGACGGGCGCCACGGCAAGACCATCGGCGCCACCTGGCTCACCCGCGAGGACCGCGAGGCCGACCTGGCCGACC
This sequence comes from Gemmatimonadales bacterium, assembly GCA_044221825.1. Lineage (GTDB taxonomy): Bacteria > Gemmatimonadota > Gemmatimonadetes > Gemmatimonadales > GWC2-71-9 > JADJOM01. Next base: position 9,731 of record JBGAOL010000025.1, on the reverse strand, counting down.
ACGTGGCCTACCTGGACCAGCTCGCCGATCACCTCCTCGCGGCGCATCGGGTGCGCCCGCGGCTGGTGGTGCTCGGCTTTTCCCAGGGCGCCGTGCTCGCGGCGCGCTGGGCGCTCCACGGCCGCACGGTCCCCGACGCCCTGGTGCACTGGGGCACACCGCTCCCGGGCGACGTCTCCCCGTCGCTCCTCGCCGCACGACTCGGCACGCGTCCCATCACCCTCGTGGGCGGCGACCACGACGCCTTCGCGCCCCCGGGCAGCCTCGAGGGCGCGGCCGAGGGGCTGGCCCATGCCGGCGCCCGGGTGGCGGTGCGCCGCTTCGGGGGCGGGCACCAGCTGCACACCCCCACGCTGCTCGACCTGGCGGGGCGGGCCGCCGCCGCTTGACACCGTCGACGTGTCATATATATTCGACATCGAACAATATGACAACGCACAATTCCCGGCCCCCGCGCCCCGACCCCCGCACCCGGCTCGCCCTCGGCGGCTTCGTGAAGCTCCGCCGGGCGGTGAACTCCCTGACGGCCCGCCTCAACCCGGTGCTGCAGCAGGAGCATGCGCTCACCGAGAGCCAGTTCGGCGTGCTCGAGGCGCTCTGGCACCTCGGCCCCATGCCGCAGGCCCGGCTGTGCGAGAAGCTGCTGGTGAGCGGGAGCAACCTCACCACCGTCATCGACAACCTGGAGAAGCGGGAACTGGTGCGCCGGGCGCCCAACCCCGATGACCGGCGCGCCTACCTGGTGACGCTGACCCCTGCCGGGCGCGCCGTCGTGAGTGACGCGTTCCCGGCCCACGCGGCGCGCGTCGCCACTCTGCTCGGCGCGCTCACGCAGGAGGAGCAGCGCACGCTGGCGCGGCTCTGCCGCAAGCTGGGCCTCGCCGCGCGGCAGGCGGCCCCCGGCCCCGCGGAGTAGCAGGAGGGCGCGCCGACGGTCGGCGCGCCGACAGCAGGACCCTTTGTCAGGAAGGACAGCGCAGCATGACGCACCCCACCACCGGCCTCCACCACGTCACCGCCGTGGCCGGCGACCCGCAGGCCAACCTCGACTTCTACGCGGGCCGCCTCGGCCTGCGCCTGGTGAAGCGGACCGTCAACTTCGACGACCCCGGCACCTATCACTTCTACTACGGCGACCGCACCGGGCGCCCCGGCACCCTGCTCACCTTCTTCCCGTGGGCCGGCATGCGCCGCGGCCGGCGCGGGCCGGGGGAGACGTCGCTCGTCAGCTTCAGTGTTCCCGCCACCGCGCTCGGCTTCTGGGAGGACCGGCTCGGCGCCGCGGGCATCGTCACCGGGCGCGGGGAGCGGTTCGGCGTGGCCCGGCTCCGCTTCAGCGACCCGGACGGCATGGCCCTCGAGCTCGCCGGCGACGGCGATCGGGGGACCGACGGCCTCTGGGACGAGGCGGGGATCCCCGCCGAGGCGGCCATCCGTCGCTTCAGCGGGGTGACGCTCCAGCTCCGGAGCACCGACGCCACGCGCGCCGTGGTCACCGAGGTGCTGGGCCTGGTGCCCGGCCCCGTGGACGGCGGCATCCAGCGGTTCGACCCCGTGGGCGGAGGGCTTGGCGGCGTGGAGCTGCGCCAGGACGAGACCGGCGCCGTCGGCTTCGGCGCGGGAAGCGTCCATCACATTGCCTGGCGGGCGGACGGCCAGGAGCACCAGCTCCGCCTGCGCGGCGAGGTGCTGGGGCAGGGCCTCGGGGTCACCCCGGTGGTGGACCGGAACTACTTCCGCTCCATCTACTTCCGCGAGCCTGGCGGCGTCCTCTTCGAGGTGGCCACCGACGACCCCGGCTTCCTGGTGGACGAGGCCGAGCGGGAGCTGGGCCGCGGACTCAAGCTGCCGCCGCAGTTCGAGGCGGAGCGTGCCGCCATCGAGGCGGTGCTCCCGCCGGTCCGCGTGCCGGGGACGGATGCGGTGACCGTGGAGGGAGAGTGAACACCCCCTTCGTGCATCGCTACGAGCCCGGTACGCCGGAGCGAACACTGCTCCTGCTGCACGGCACCGGCGGCAATGAGGAGAGTCTCCTTTCCCTCGGGCGCCTCCTGGCACCCGGGGCGGGGCTCCTCAGCCCGCGCGGCAGGGTGCTCGAGGGCAGCATGCCGCGGTTCTTCCGCCGCCTGGCGGAGGGCGTCTTCGACGAGGCGGACCTCATCGCGCGGAGCGCGGAGCTGGCGGGGTTCGTGGGGGAGGCGGCGCGCCACTACGGCTTCGACCCCAAGGGCGTCGTGGCCGCCGGCTTCTCCAACGGCGCCAACATCGGGGCGAGCCTGCTCCTGCTGCACCCGGGGGTGCTGGCGGGCGGGATCCTGTTCCGGGCGATGGTGCCGCTCGAGCCCGCCCGGGTGGGCGGGCTCGCGGGGGCGCCGGTGTGGCTGGGGGCGGGGCGGCACGACCCGATCGTGCCGGGGGAAAACACGGAACGGCTCGCCGCATTGCTGCGGCGGGCCGGGGCCAAGGTCACGCTCGACTGGCGCGACCTGGGGCACCAGCTGTCGGAGGGCGAGGTGCGCGCGGCCGCGGAGTGGCTCGCGCGCCAGCCTGCCTAACGCCTGCCGGCGGCGTCCACCGACTCCTTGAGCATCTCGTCGGCGGTGCGGAGCACGCGGAGCTGCGCGGAGAAGGCGCGCTGCGCGATCATCATGTTGACCATGGCCTCGCCGAGGTCGCTCGACTCGGCCGCCGACGCGGAGATCGGGGCCACGGGCTCCTCGGGGTCGCCCGAGCCTTCGGACGCCACCGGGACCAGGCCGGCCTTGGCGATCTGTTCCGCCGCACGATCCACGCGGCGACTGTAGAGCCTCAGCGCGTTGACCGCCGAGGAGATGGCTGTGCCAGTGACGGGCATAGGGGGGTCTCCGTCATGCAGGCTGGCAGCCATGCTTCGGGGCTCATCCTCGGAGCCGGGGCTGCCAGTCAGCAGTATCGGCGGGTGTCCAAGGATCTTGAGCCCTGCGTTCAACGCTTGGTGGGGCAACGTGTTACGCCAGTGCCCCGCGGACCGTTCCCCGTCTCCTCGGCCGGGCGGCCGCCCTCAGTCCCACCCCTCCCGCCGCTTGAAGTCCTCGAGCTTGCGCCGGTCGCGCTTGGTGGGGCGCTCGTTGGTCTCCGGGACGAAGAGCACGTGCGCCGCCTTGAGCTGGAACGCCACCCGTTCGCGCCCGGCGATGCTTTCGGCGGTTTCCTCATAGAGGCCCTGGGCCACCGTGGCGGGGCCCCGCTTCTCGCTCACGTCCTTCACGAGCACCACGTGCGCGTAGGGGCCGAGCTGGATCTCGAGCCGGTCGCCGGCCTGCACCAGCTTGGCGCGCTTCACGCGGTCACCGTTGACGTGCACCTTGCCGCCCTCGATGGCCTCGGAGGCGAGCGCCCGGGTCTTGAAGAAGCGGGCGGCCCAGAGCCACTTGTCGAGTCGCACCTTGGCGTGGTCGGTCATGACTCGGTTTCCTGCGCCGGGCGGAAGAGGAGGTCGAAGGCCAGGAAGACGGTCTTCGAGAAGGGATAGAAGAGGAACGGCAGCGCCAGCATCAGCACCCCGCCACCCCAGAGCAGCGGATCCCACGGCACGTCCGGCCAGGTGAGCACCACGGCACCGACGAACAGCGCGCCCCACGCCAGCTCCGCCGCCATGATGTTGAACATGTACGCGCCCACCACGTAGCCCTGCTCGCCGCGCTCGGTGCGGAGGCCGCAGCTGGGGCAGTGCGGCTTCATCCGGAGCCAGGCGGCGAACATCCCGCCGCCCCCGCAGTTGGGGCAGCGGAGCACCACGGCCCGGGCAAAGAGCTGCACCAGCCGCGGCATGGCTACAGCCGGCTCGTGTGCGGCGGGAAGCCGAGGGCGCGATTGATCCAGCGGACGAACGGCGTCAGCGCCTCGTAGTCCTTCGCGAGGATGCCCGGCAGGCGCGGGGAGAGCGCATCCTTGATGGGCAGCGCACGGCCCACGGTGAACGACTGGTACCGCAGCCACCGCTCCGCCGGGTGCCCGGGGGCGAATCCGCGGGGGAGCCGGACCAGCATGGCGTCCTCGTCGAGCTTGCCGAACCGGCGGCGGAAGGCGGGGGCCAGCACCACCGCCTCGAACCCCTCCGGGTCCTCGGCGATGGCGTCGCGAAGCCGGGCCAGGGCGGGGCGGGGCGGCATCCAGATGCCGGCGCCGAGGAAGCACTGCGCCGGCTCGAGGTGGAAGTAGAAGCCGGCACCGCCGCTGGCCTCGCTGCCCACGCCGCGGCCGGCATCGGCGTGGTAGAACCAGCAGGCGGCGTGCGTCTTGTAGGGCGACTTGTCGCGGGAGAACCGCACGTCGCGGTTGATCCGGAACATGGAGCGGCGGGGGTCGCCCACGATCTCGGGGGCGAAGCGCGCGAAGCGGGTGTCGAGCTCCTCGACCAGCGCCTTGAAGGGCGCCCGCACCTCGGTCTCGTAGAGCGCCCGGTGGGCCTCAAAGAAGGCCTTGGTGTTCTTCGCCTTGAGCTTCCGGAAGAAGGTGAGCGCCGCGGGGCGGATGGCGGTGAAGCGCTCGGTGGTGGCGGGGCGGAGGGCAGGCATGAGCAGGGCGTCCTTCTCGGCGCGCGTCAGTTGCTTGATGGCCCACTCGCGGCGGAGCGCGGCGCTCCGGTCCCGGGCGGGTTCGCTCCAGGCCAGGGTCACGGGGCGGCGGGCGCGGGTGTAGGCGGCGCCCCGGCCGGCGTTGTGCTGGGCCAGCCGGCGTGCCACGTCGCGGGCCACGCCGGTGTACAGCGACCCGTCGGCGCAGCGCGCCACGTAGACGGACCAGGTCATGAGGCCCGGAAAGTAACGCCCTCGCCGTGCGTTGCACCTCCTCTCTCCGGCACCCACGGTGCTAGATTCCGGCCCGATCCGCATGACACCGCCCGTCGCCAGTCCGCCCGACCGCGCGCTGCCCGACCAACGAACCCTGCTCACCGGGGTCTTCGTCGCTCGCGTGGTGCTCTCGGTCCTTGCCCTCGTGCTCGCCTCGCTGGAGCGCGCGGCGGAGCCGGGCTATGCCTTCTTCGCCAGCCTCGGCGTGCTGCTGGCGCTGGCGCTGGCGGTGTACGGGTACTGGTCCTACTGGGTGCGGCAGCGGGCGCCGGGGGCGTGGTGGTTCTTCATCCAGGCGCTGGCGGACATCACCGTCATCACCCTGATCGTCCACGGGACGGGTGGCTCGCGGAGCGCCTTCCCGGCGCTCTACATCCTGGTGATCGCGGCCTACGCGCTGCTGCTGCCATTCGGGCCCGGCCTGCTGGTGACGCTGTTCACCGTGGCGGCGTACTTTGCCGACGTCACCTGGCTGCAGGCCACGCGCGACGGGGGGACTCCCGCCATGCCCGGCCTCGGCTTCTGGGGGCAGGTGGCGGTGTTCCTCGCCGCCTACGTGCTGCTCGGCGGCCTCACCGCCCGGCTCCGCGCCGCGGGCGCCGAGCGCGAGGTGCTGCAGAGCGAGCTCCGCCGGGTCCGGCTCCGCGCCGACGAGATCCTGCGGAACATCCGCTCCGGCGTCATCACCGTGGACGATGCCGGCCGCCTGGCCTTCATCAACCCGATGGCCGAGCGGCTGCTGGAGCTGGACGGGGAGACCATGACCGGCCTCCCGGTGCTGGACCAGCTCAAGATCCGCTCGCCCGAGCTGTGGGCCGCCATGGTGGCGGCCATCCGCCACGGGCGGAAGGTGAGCCGCGGCGAGGGCACGGTGGTGCACGAGGGGGGGCGGCACTTCCCCATCGGCCTCAGCACCACGACCTTCGAGCGGGACAGCGACGGCCGCCCGTCGGTGACGGCGATCTTCACCGACATCAGCGACCTCAAGCGCCTGAACGAGCTCAACCTGCGCGCCGAGCGGCTGGAGGCGGTGGCGGCCCTCTCCGCCTCGCTGGCGCACGAGATCCGCAACCCGCTCGCCTCCATCCGCTCGAGCGTGGAGCAGCTGGCCCGCTCCGCCCACGGCGACGAGGACGACCGCTACCTGGCCCAGCTCATCGTGCGGGAGAGCGACCGGCTGAGCCGGCTGCTCTCCGAGTTCCTGGACTTTGCCCGCGTGCGCGCCACCGAGTTCGTGCCGGTGGACCTGCAGGCCGTGGTCACCGCGGCGGCCCGCCTGGTGCGCGAGCACCCCGACTGCCGCCCCGACATCGAGATCCGGGTGCAGGGCGCCCGCACCGTGCTGGACGGCGACGAGGATCTGCTGCACCGCGTGGTGGCCAACCTGATCCTCAACGCCGTGCAGGCCTCCCGCGGGGCCACGGTGATCAACGTGACCACGCGCCCCGCGCGCGTGGCCGAGCTGCCGGGGGGCTGCAGCATCGACCAGCCGGTCTGCCTCGAGGTGAAGGACACCGGGCCCGGCATCCCCGAGGAGCTGCGCGAGCGGCTGTTCGAGCCGTTCGTCACCGGCCGGGCCGGCGGCACCGGGCTCGGCCTGGCCATCGTGCAGCGCGCCGTCGAGGCGCACCGCGGCATGGTGCTCTGCGATTCCGCCCCCGAGCGGGGGACCACGTTCACGATCTTCTTTCCCGCGCGGCGCGCGGCTGAGGCGGCGGCATGAACCAGAAACCCCAGGTCCTCGTCATCGACGACGAGTCCGGCATCCTCGACACCCTGCGGATCCTGCTCCGCAAGGAGGGCTTCGAGGTCACCACCGCCCAGGGCGGCAAGGCCGGGCTCGAGGCCATCAAGGCCGGCACGCACGACATCGTCCTCACCGACGTGCGGATGCCCCAGGTCACCGGCCTCGACATCCTGACCGCCGCGCGCGAGCAGGATCCGATGACGCCGGTCATCCTGATGACCGCCCAGGCCTCGCTGCAGACGGCCATCGGCGCCGTCAACGCCGGCGCCTACTACTACATCCAGAAGCCGTTCTCCAACGACGAGCTGGTGGCCATCCTGCGGCGCGCCTGCGAGTTCCGCGCGGTGCGGGTGGAGAACAAGCACCTGCGCCAGGAGATCAAGCGGCGCGACAAGGCCGGGATCGCGCGGCCCATCGGCAAGTCGCGCCGGTTCATGGACGTGCTCAAGCTGGCCGAGCAGGTGTCGCCCACCGACAGCACGGTGCTGATCCAGGGTGAGAGCGGCACCGGCAAGGAAGTGATCGCCAAGTACATCCACAACCTCTCCGCGCGGAGCGAGGGGGCGTTCCTCTCCATCAACTGCGGCGCCCTCCCCGAGAACCTGCTGGAGAGCGAGCTCTTCGGCCACGTGAAGGGCAGCTTCACCGGCGCGGTGCGCGACAAGCAGGGCCTCTTCGCCGCCGCCCGCGGCGGCAGCTTCTTCCTCGACGAGGTGGGCGAGATGCCCCCGCCGCTCCAGGTGAAGCTGCTCCGCGTGCTGCAGGAGCGTGAGGCCATCCCGGTCGGTGCCACCGAGGCCATCCCGGTGGACGTGCGCATCATTGCGGCCACCAACCGGGACCTCGAGGAGGAATCGCGCCGCGGCCGCTTCCGGAGCGACCTCTTCTACCGCCTCAACGTCATCACCATCCACCTGCCACCGCTGCGCGACCGACGCGAGGACATCCTGCTGCTGGTCGAGTCGTTCCTGCAGCGGCTCGCCACCGAGCAGGAGGCCGGCCCCAAGGCGCTTTCCTCGGATGCGCTGGACGCGGTGATGGTCTACGACTGGCCCGGCAACGTGCGCGAGCTCGAGAATGCGCTGGAGCACGCCTGGGTGCTCACGCGCGGCGAGCTCATCGAGGCCGCGGCGCTGCCCGAGCGGATCACCCGCCGTCGCAAGGAGCCGCTGGTGGCCGAGCGCACGCTCCCCAACCCGACCCTCGAGGTGATCGAGCGCGCGTACATCATGTACGTGCTCCAGGCCGAGGGCGGCAACAAGACCCGCGCGGCGGAGGTGCTCGGCATCGACCCCTCGACGCTGTACCGGAAGCTCTCCCGGTACGAGGAACAGGCCGCCGCAGAATGACCACCGGCCAGGCCGGTCGCCGCCTGCTGCCCTGGGCCATCGCGGTCGTCGCGGTGGCCCTTGCCGTCTCCGCCACCAGCGTCGGCAACGGCTTCACCCAGGACGACGTCCCGATCATCGCCGGGAACGCCCGGGTCCACGAGCTCGGGAGCATCCTGCATCGCTTCGCCGAGTCGTACTGGCCGCCGGAGGTGGGCGCGGTGCTCTACCGCCCGCTCGCCATGGTGGCGTACACGGTGGAGTGGGCCGTGGGCCGGGGCGAGCCGTGGGCGTTCCACCTGACCAGCTGGGCGCTGGCGGCGGCACTCGCCGGCGTGCTGCTCCTCCTCTTTCGCGAGCTCCTCCCGCCGGTGGCCGCGGGCGCGGCGGCGCTGCTCTTTGCCGTGCACCCGGTCCACACCGAGGCCATCGGCGGGGTGGTGGGCCAGGCCGACCTCTGGGTGGCGCTCGCCCTGGCGTGGGCCACGCTGCTGTACCTCCGCGGCCGCCAGGCGCAGCGGCTGGGCCGCAACCGCTGGGCGGCCATCGTGGCGCTCGCGGCGGCGGCGGTGTTCACCAAGGAGAATGGCGCCGTGCTCCTCGGGCTGCTCGCGGCCGTGGAGCTGACGGTGGTGCGGGATCCCCACCCGCTCGGCTCCCGGCTCCGGCACCTCTGGCCCGGCTACGCCGCCTGCGCCCTGGTGGTGCTGGCCTATGTCGCGGCCCGGATCGCCGTGCTCGGCGGCCTGGTGGGCGAGATCCCGCACGTGTCCATCCGGACGGCCGGTCTCGGGGAGCGCGTGCTCACCATGCTGCCGGTGGTCATCGAGTGGCTCCGCCTCCTCTTCCTGCCGGCGCACCTCCAGTCGGACTACATGCCCCAGGAGCTGGCGGCGGCCAGCGGCTTCGGGGCAGGGCAGCTCCTGGGGCTCCTGGCGCTCGTGGGGACAGCCTGGCTGGCCTGGCGCACCCGCCGCTCGGCGCCGGTGGTGACGCTCGGCGTGGCGTGGATGGGCGTCACGCTCTTCCCGGTGAGCAACCTCGCGGTGCGCACCGGGATCCTCCTCGCCGAACGAACCCTCCTCGTGCCGAGCATCGGCGCGGTGCTGGTGGCGGTGGGGCTGGTTGAATGGCGCCTCCGGGTGGGGCCGGTGCCCTCGCCCGCGGAGCGGCGGGTGGCGTGGGCGGCCTTCGGGATGCTGCTGGCGGTGGCGGGCGCCTGGCACGCGGTGCGGCTCCGGGTCTGGCGCGACAATCCCACGCTGTACGCGCAGACGGTGCTGGACGCCCCGCTCAGCTACAAGGCGCACTGGGCGCAGGCCGGCATGCTGTATCGCACGGGCCAGCTGGCGGAAGCGCAGGCGGAGTACCGGACCGCCCTGCAGCTCTTCACCGATGACCCGAACTTGCTCGAGGACTACGCCGATCGCTACGTCGAGCACGGGCGCTGCGCTGAGGCGCTGCCCTGGCTCCGCGCGGCGATCGCGGCGGGGCCCACGCTATTCAAGGCGCGCAGCAAGCTGGTCCTCTGCCTGATCCAGGTGGACAGCGTGCCCGCCGCCCGCGCGGCCATGGCCGCCAAGGCGGAGGCCAAGGACCCCGATTTCGTGTTTCTCTCCCGCCAGCTCGACAGCGTCCTGACGCCGCGCGCGCCCTGACGCGCGTCGGATTGCACCGGCGCGCGTCGTTTTGCGCCCGGAAGTTCGGCGCCTTCCTTGTAAAATCGGCCCGTCTCCCACGGTGACGGTGCCATGCCGCTCGACAATCGCGGTACTACCCTCCTCGAGTGCCTCGTGGCCCTCACCGTGTTTGTGGTGGGCGCCC
>JBGAOL010000454.1:0-2366 GCA_044221825.1 Gemmatimonadales bacterium | reverse complement strand
GATGGCCTCCATGGCCGGCGGCACCGTCACGTGGCTCACGAGGATCGAGAAGTTCCTGATCCCGAGCTGGCGCGCCCGCCAGACCGCCATGGCGTTGGCCGGCGCCGTGGTCTCGAAGCCCACGGCGAAGAACACCACCTGCTTGTCGGGGTGCTTCTGCGCCAGCGTGAGCGCGTCGAGCGGGCTGTAGACGATCTGCACCTTCCCGCCGCGGGCGCGCACCTGCAGCAGGTCGCACTCGCTGCCGGGCACCCGGAGCATGTCGCCAAAGGAGGTGAAGATGACGTCGGGGCGCGCGGCGAGGTTGAGCGCCTTGTCGATCTGCTCGAGCGGCGTGACGCAGACCGGGCAGCCCGGCCCGTGGATCATCTCCACCGCGTCGGCCAGCAGCTCGTCGAGGCCCTGGCGCACGATGGTGTGGGTCTGCCCGCCGCACACCTCCATGAGCGTCCAGCGGCGGGTGGCGGTCTGCTGGATCTTCTTGAGCAGGCTCTGCGCCAGCTTCGGGTCGCGGTACTCGGAGAGGAACTTCATGGCGTCTCCTCCTTGCCCGCCGCCAGGCTGTTCTCTGCCACCTCGCCCATCCACTCGAGTTCCTCGAGCTGGCTCATTTCCTTGAGGGCCTGGAAGGTCTTGATGGCCTCCTCCTCGTCCACCTTGCTGATGGCAAAGCCGACGTGGACGATGACGTAGTCGCCGACGCTCACCTCGTTGGCGACGTAGGCGAGGCAGCACTCACGCCGGACGCCGCCGAAGTCGACGGTGCCCATCGGGAGGCCCGCGTCGTCACGGGTGTCGATGATCCTGCCGGGGATGCCGAGGCACATGGGAAGCTCCGGTCCGTGGATGCGAGAGGGGGTCAGGGGTGGGCGCCGAGCCGGGCGGCGGCGATGACCGCCTGGCCGTAGCTCACGGCGCCGTCGTTCGGCGGCAGCCGCCGGGCAACCAGCACCCGGAGGCCGTGCTCCGCGAGCCGCTTCTGGAGCGAACTCACGAGCCGAGCGTTCTGGAAAGTGCCACCGGAGAGCGCCACCGTCGAGAGGTGGTGCCGCTCGGCGGCCCGTAGGACAAGCTGCTCGGCCGCGCGGGCCACGCTGGCATGGAAATCGGCCGCCAGGTCGCCCGCGTGGGCGCCGCGCGCCTTCCGGATGGCCAGGTGGGTGAGGAGCGGGACGGGGTTCATCACCCAGCCGCCGCGGCCGTCGTCCTCGAGCGGCACCGGGTGCTCGGCCGCCACGCGGTTGTGGGCCAGCGCCTCCAGCTCCATGGCGGCCTGGCCCTCGTAGTCCGAGGCCAGCCGGAGGCCCACGATCGCCGCCGCCGCGTCGAACAGCCGCCCCATGGAGCTGGCGATGGGGCAGTTGGTCCCCGTGGCGATCTGCCGCTCCGCCAGCGCCAGCTCCGCCTCCGGCACCGTCACCAGCAGCGGGGCGATGGCGTCGCGGAGCACGGAATCCAGGCTGGCGAAGCCGAGCGCCACCCGCCAGGGGCGGCGGGCCGCGAGGTCGCCGCCGGGGAGGGGGGCGTAGCGCAGGTGCCCCACCCGCTGGAACGACGTCACCGTGCCCACGAACACCTCGGCGCCCCAGGTGGCGCCGTCGTGCCCGTAGCCGGTGCCGTCGAACGCCACGCCCACGGCGGGGCCGGTCTCGCCGTGCTCGCCGAGCACCGCGGCCACGTGCGCCTCGTGGTGCTGCACCGCCAGCATGCGCGGCAGGCCGAGCTCCTGCGCCACCCGGGTGGAGAGGTAGCCGGGGTGGAGGTCGTGGGCCACTGCCTCGGGCTCGATGTGGAAGAGCCGCCGGTACACCGCCAGCGCCTGCCGGAAGTGCTCCAGCCCCTCCATGCTCTCCAGGTCCCCGATGTGCGGGCTGACGTACGCCGCGGCGCCGTGGGCCAGCGTGAAGGTGTTCTTGAGGTGCGGTCCCACCGCGAGGAGCGGGACCGGGGCCGGCACGGGCAGCGGCACCGGGAGCGGGGCATAGCCGCGTGCCCGGCGCAGGAAGATCGGCGTGGCCTCGGCCACGCGGATCACCGAGTCGTCGCAGCGCGAGAGGATCTCGCGGTCGTGCAGCAGGAAGGCGTCGGCGATGTCGCCGAGCCGCCGGCGCGCCTCGGTGTTGCCGATGGCGATGGGCTCCTCGCTCCGGTTGCCGCTCGTCATCACCAGCGGGCGGCCCACCGCCTCGAGCAGGAGCAGGTGCAGCGGGGTCGCCGGCAGCATGAGCCCCAGGGTGTCGAGCCCGGGGGCCACGCTCGGCGCCAGCCTCGCGTGGGGGCGCACGGTCACCAGCACCACGGGACGCTCGGCGCGCTCGAGCAGCGCCGCCTCCGCCTCCGACACCTGCGCCAGCGCGCGCGCGGCC
>JBGAOL010000024.1:0-20777 GCA_044221825.1 Gemmatimonadales bacterium | reverse complement strand
CGGTCGCGGAGCTGGCGGACGCGCTCGCGGGTGACGCCGAGCATGCCGCCGATCTCCTCCAGCGTGTGCTCCCGCCCGCCGTCGAGCCCGAAGTAGAGCCGCAGCACCTTGGCATCACGCGCCGGCAGCGTGGCGAGGGCGCCCTCGATCTCGTCGGTGAGGAAGCGGTCCATGGCCTCCTCCTCGGCGTCGGCCTGGTCGTCGGCGATGAAGCGCTCGATGAGCGAGCGGTCGCCTTCCGGGTCCAGGGGCGCGTCCAGGCGCACGTCGCTGGTGTTGAGCGCGGCGAGCGACTGCACCACCTCGAGCGAGAGCCCGGTGCTCTTGGCGATTTCCTCCGGGGTGGGTTCGCGCCGCAGTTCCTGGCGGAGTGCCTCCGCCGTGCGGACGATGCGGGAGAGGTCGGCGGTGCGGTTGAGCGGGACGCGCACGGTGCGGCCCTGGCGGGCGAGCGACGCGAGGATGGCCTGCCGGATCCACCAGACCGCGTAGGAGATGAACTTGACGCCCTGGTCGGGGTCGAACTTCCGCGCGGCGGTGAGCAGGCCCACGTTGCCCTCGCCGATCAGGTCGGTGAGCGGCAGGCCGCGGTTCTGGTACTTCTTGGCCACGGAGATGACGAAGCGCAGGTTGCGCTTCACCAGCTCCTGCATGGCCTCGGGATCGCCGGCGCGCACCAGCCGCGCGATGGCGATCTCCTGGGCGGGGGTGAGCAGCGGCGTCTGGCTCACCTCATAGAGGTACTGGTCCAGGATGTCGCGGTCGGCATCGTAGACGCCGAGCGTCTTCGAGGTCTCGCGCTTGCCGCGCCGGCCCTTCTTGGTGGGCTGGTTGTTGGCGAGGATCTGCTGGACGGGGGTGAGCGGAAGCGCCTTCTTGGGCGCCTCGGCGGCCGCGGCCTTCTTGGTGGCCTTGGCGGCCTTGGCCGGCGCCTTGGCGCCCTTCGCCGGCTTCGGTTCCGCGGCTGCCTTCGCGGCCTTGGGGGCCTTCGGTGCCGCCGCCGGCTTGGTGGCCTTGGGGGCGGACGCCTTCGAGCCCGACGCTGTGCGCTTCTTCATGCCCACGCTACCCTCGAGAATCTGGAATTGTTGGCCCGTCAGCTTGACATGCCCCGCGGGGCCCGAGTAGCTTGTCGTGCTTCTCCGGACCAGCGGGGGAGCCGACGGGGCGCGCTAATATAATGGGGGCGTAGCTCAGTTGGGAGAGCGCGTGAATGGCATTCACGAGGTCAGGGGTTCGATCCCCCTCGCCTCCACTGGTGTTGGGCCGCTGCATGCCGTCGGGACCACGCATGCGGGCCGGGCCCGGCACCAGCAGACCGCGCCGCCCCGTTGCCATTTTGGGAGTCGGTCGGTACAATCCGGCCCGCTGCGGGAATAGCTCAGTTGGTAGAGCACAACCTTGCCAAGGTTGGGGTCGCGGGTTCGAGTCCCGTTTCCCGCTCTGCAGCAAAAAAATTCGTGGTTCGCAGGCTACCGTCGCGGGGTGGAGCAGCCTGGTAGCTCGCCGGGCTCATAACCCGGAGGTCGTGGGTTCAAATCCCACCCCCGCTATTCGCTGGCAGCAGCACCCGTAGGGGCGAGGCGGTGCCTCGCCCCTACGAGTTATCGGGCGGTTAGCTCAGTTGGTTAGAGCGCCACGTTGACATCGTGGAGGTCACAAGTTCGAGCCTTGTACCGCCCATCCGCCGGGAGTGCGCCGGACGGCACCCACGGCTCGCAGCACGGATGAGCAGTCCCGCAGGATCACGACTTCGGTCGTGCGGTGTGCAGCGCAGCACGGCACCCGCGCCCATAGCTCAACTGGATAGAGCGTCAGACTACGGATCTGAAGGTTAGGGGTTCGACTCCCTTTGGGCGCACTTCAGACGGACGGGGAGCACCCAGCCCCGCCGGGCAGGACAGCCAGTCCGCATCGGCTGCAGGCAGTTCGGGGCGTAGCGCAGCCCGGTTAGCGCGCCTGCTTCGGGAGCAGGAGGTCCCCGGTTCGAATCCGGGCGCCCCGATGATCACCCGCCGGACGCCGGCTTCCCCACGGAAGCCGGCGTTCGTGTTTCCCTCCCCCGGCAAGCCCCCGCGCCCCCCGCACGGGCTACTCCCCGCCGCACTCCAGTATCCATCCCCGACTGCCCCTGCCGGGAAATGGTGCGCCTTGGCGGCGCACCATACGTTGAGCCTGCCCCTGCACCGATCGGCCGGGGCGGAGGACCTGAGGGTCGATGGCCGGCTCCACAACGTGGTCGCGCGATCACTGGCAGTACCAGCGGTACCCACCCCGCCCCCCGGGAACCCGGGGGCGGGCCGAGAGGGGCGGCACCATCAGGGCAGCCACTGCCGTCGTCCGCCGGGACGGCGGCACCGGGGGTGGGCGCGCGAGCGCCGGGCCCGACCCTGAGGCCGCATCGCGAGGAGGGTGGCTCCACATGGATGCGAAGCAGGGGTACCAGGCCGAGCGGGCCGCGGCGCTCAAGGCGTGGCGGGTCCGCTACGAGGGACTGGTGGCGCAGGCGCTCCGCGGCTCGGCGCACGCCCGGCTCGAGGCGGCCCGGCTGTTCGACATCCTGCACGAGAAGCGCTACGGCGTGCATCGCTCCCTCGAGGAACTCACCATGGCCGGCGACACCGGCTGGGACGGGGCCAAGGCCCGGCTGGAGGCCGCATGGGCGGCGCTCACGGCCGCGACCGACGAGGTCGCCGCCCGCCTGGAACGGCTCACCCTGAGCCAGGAGACCGCAGATGCTCGAAACGATCGCAGTCGTGCTCGTCGTGCTCTGGCTGCTGGGGATGTTGTCGTCCTATACGATGAGCGGGCTCATCCATATCCTGCTGGTGATCGCGCTCGTGATCGTCGCCATCCGGATCATCCAGGGCCGGCGCCCGCCCAGTTGAACGCCATGCTCAAGTAGCCGGGCTGGTGGCCGCAACCCGGGCCGGGGTGACGAGGGACCGTTCCCCCGGCCCGGGGCTTTTTGCGCCCCCAGCGCACGCGCGCCCCGGAACCGTGGTTCCCGGGCGCGTACCCCGCTCCCCGTCGGCTTCAGGCCGGCTGCGGCGTGTCCGTGGCGCGGGCGGCCGGCGTCCGCGGCGCGCGGCGCGCCGCTGCCCGGGCCGGCACAGGCGGGGGCACCATGCCCGTCACTGCCAGCTGGCCGAGGGGTGAGGCGGCGTACTCGGCCAGGAGATGGGCCGGCCCGCCGAAGACGGCAAGCGCGCCGCCCAGGTCGAGTTCCCCCCATCCCCCGCTCCGGAGCGCCACCACGCCCACCCCGGCGTTCCATCCGGCCTCGACGTCGTACGGCGTGTCGCCGAGGAGGAGGGCCGCCTGCCGCGGCACGCCGGCCCGCACCAGGGCCAGGCGCACGGCGTCCGGCCGCGGCGTGAACGCCACCTCGTCCGCCAGGCTCACGCGGATCCCGACGAGGTCGGCGAGGCCGGCGACCTCGAGCAGCCGGTCCACCTCGGCCGCCGGCTCCGGCGCGGCGACCACCGGCGTGATCCCGTCCGCCACGCAGCGCGCGAGCAGCTCACGCACGTGGAAGAACGGCCGCAGCCCCGGGAGGTAGTGCCGCTGGAAGATCGCCGAGCGGCGCGCCAGGATCGCGCGCCCCTCGCGGCCATCGGGGCGGAGCCCGACGGCCAGCGCCAGCACCTGCTCGGGCGCGAGCCCGAGCAGGCGCAGGATGGTCTGCGGCCGGAGCCCGACGTAGCCCGCCTCCCGCAGCGCCTCGAGCCACGCGAGGGCGCGCGCCTCGATGCTGTCGACGAGCGTGCCGTCGAGGTCGAAGACCGCCGCGCGGGGCGGCCCCATCAACGCCGCCCCGGGCGCCCCGAGGTCGAGCCACGGCCGCCGCGGCTTCCGGTGGTGCGACTGCCGCCGGCCTTGCTGGCCGTCCGGCGCTTGCCGGTGCCCCGGGACTCTGTCCCGCCCACGCCGAAGTTGCTGAGGAAGCCGCCGCCCCCGCCCTCGTCGCCCTCGGTCTCGTCGCCGGTGGTGGCCTGCTGGTTGATGCCGCTCTCGGCGATCTGGGTGAGCAGCTGGTCGGCGGCCTTCTCCTCCTCGAGGGTCTGCTCGAGCAGGCGGGCCACGGTGTCGTAGCCCAGGGTGCGGGCGTAGGTCACGATGGTGCCGTAGGCGGCGATCTCGTAGTGCTCGGCGCGCTGGGCGGCGGCGATGATGGCGGCGTCCTTCACGTCCTGGTCGCCCTTCTCGCCGAGAACCTCGCTGCCCTCCTCGACGATGCCCTCCATGCCCCGGCACTTCTTGGCGCGCACCGGCTGGTCGAGCTCGCCGAAGGCCTGCTCGAGGCGCTCGACCTGGTTCTCGGTCTGGGTCAGGTGCTCCTGCAGCGCCTGCTGCAGGCGCGGCGTGGTGGCGCCCTTGGCGAGCTTGGGCAGCGCCTTCAGCAGCTGCCGCTCGGCGTGATAGATGTCGCGGAGTTCATCGACCAGGAGGTCGTGCAGCGATGCCAGAGCCATGGGGCTCGTCCTTTCCGTGGGGGAGCTAGCTAGTTGGAGTCGCTGGGCTCGCCGGCGCCGGCCGACATGGCCCCGCCGCCCAGCACATCGTCGAAGGTGATGGCCTCGGCCTGCCCCGCCTGGCCGGTGACCACCACGGTGTAGGCGCGCCCGGCCTGGAACTGCTTCCGCGCCAGCGTCACCACGGGCGGCCCGCCGTCCTCGCGGGTGATGGCCAGCCGGCCACCGACGGGGTCGAGGTCCTTGAAGCCGGCCTCCATCCCCGGGTTCACGCCGTCGAAGAGCGCGTCCTTCCGGCTGTCGAGGTGGACGTCGATCTCGCCCACGCCGGTGAGGGCGTTGATGACGCGGAGCCGCGCCTTGCCCTCGTCGGGCTGGAGCTCGTCGTGCAGCACGCGGAGCGTCACCTCGGCCGGATCGTCGTCCTCGGGCAGGGCCACGATCGTGTAGCGCTCGCCGTCGAGCAGCGCCTCGTTGTTGCTGGCCAGCACCTTGCCGGCGGGGTCCACGAGCTCGAAGCGGGCGACGTTCTCGCGCAGCTCGACGTACGGGGTCACCGACTTGTAGCTGACGGGCTGGAACGGCGTCTCCTCGCCGGTGCGGAGCACGGCGCCGGGGTGGCCGGGGACGGCGTTCACGTAGCGCACCAGCGCGCGGCCGCGATCCTCGGCCACCTCGCCCGAGGGCGTGGTGGAGGTGCCCTTGGCGGTGGTGGTGGTGACGGGCCGGTCGGTGCGGGCCTCGCAGGCCATCAGGCCGGCGACGAGGCCGGCCAGGAGTACGGCATGTCCATGCATTCTCACAGGTGCCTCCCGGACGGCGAGCCGCGAGGATCGCTCCCCGCGGCCCGCCTGCGTTGGGTCAAGAGTGTCCCTCAGGACGGGAACGCTCAGCGGTTGCCGCCGCGGCTCCCGCCGCCGCTGCCACCCTGGCCGCCGCCGCCCTGGCCGCCGCCCGAGCCGCCCTGCCCACCGCCGGTGCCGCCCTGCCCGCCGCCGGTGCCGCCCTGGCCACCGCTCCCGCCCTGGCCGCCGCCCATCGAGGAGGTGTCGTCCAGGTCCCGCTCGGTCACGTCGCGATCGGTGCGACCGGTGCGGCCGCTCTCCTCGGAGCCGCCCCCCATGCCGCCGCCCTGGCCGCCGCCGTAGCCACCACCCCCCTGGCCACCCTGGCCCCCCTGGCCGCCGCCCTGGCCACCGCGGCCCTGCTCGGACCCGCCGAAGCCGCCACCCGACCCGCCACGACCCTGCTCGGAATTGCCTGCCATATTGCCTCCCTGGCCTTCGCGGCCGATGCCTGCCCTGGTTGGACTGCTGGTCAGTTCCCCCGGGTCGCGTCGCCCCTGCGTGCGCAGGGCCGTCACGTCCCCGGCCGGCGCCGACCGCCGGGCCTCGCCCGCGTGGCGCGAGGTCCTCCCCCGGACTTCCTGGGGGCCAGCGCCTGCGTCCTGCTGCAGGAGGCCCGCCGCGGCGGCGTGCCTCGTCTCAGGACATCCCTGCCGCAGCGCGCTGGTGAAGCGGCTCCCCGGCCCGGGGCTCGCCCCCGGACAGCCCACGGCGTGCGGCCCGCGTACAGAATGGGCCACTCGGCGCGGTCCGGAAATTCCGCGAATGGGGTGACTTTCGGTGGCCAGATGGGAGGGGACGGGCGTGGGCCGGAAGGAGCAGGCGGGAAATGGAGCTGACGAGTGCCGAAAATGCGCCGCGGGGCCGCCCCCGGAGGAGGCGGCCCCGCGGCGGCGCCCGGGTCGGCGGGCCGTTACCCCGGGCCGACGAGCCCCCGGCGCAGCGCGAGCGTGGCCGCCTGGGTGCGGTCGCGCGCGCCGAGCTTGGCGAGGATGGCCTTCACGTGGGCCTTCACCGTGCCCTCGGTGATGTTGAGGCCGTGGGCGATCTCGAGGTTGGACTTCCCCGCCACGATGAGCCGCAGGGTGTCGAGCTGCCGCGGTGTCAGGCGCTCGGTGGCCATGTGGTCGGCCAGCTTGGCCGCGACGGGAGCGGGGATGCGCTTCTCGCCCCGGCACACCGCGCGGATGGTCTCCACGAGCTCGTTGGCGCCCACGTCCTTCATGAGGTAGCTCGCGGCCCCCGGCCTTGAGGCCACGATAGATGTCCTCATCGGTGTCCCACGCCGTCAGCAGGATGACCCGCGCGTCGGGGTACTCGGTGCGGAGGGCGGTGATGGTCTCCACGCCGTCCATGGTCCCCATGCGCAGGTCCACCAGCGCCACGTCGGGCTGGTGCTCGCGGTAGGCCGAGAGGCCTTCCGGCCCGCTGCTCGCGCGGGCCACGACGTCCACGTCGGGGAACCGGCCCAGCACTTCCGCCAGGCCCTCGCGGACGAGCTCGTGGTCATCCACGATCACGATCCGCAGCGGGGCATGGCCATTCGTCTCGGACATGGGGACTCCTGAAGGTCGGACCAAGGCTTCGACAAGATGCACCATGGGCACTCTCCCGGCAAGCGGTGAACGACACGGACTGCCTGACACAACACGACGTATCCCTTTCGAGGTAGCCGCCCGGACCTCCCGGGGGGCATGTTGCCTCTGTTCCCGGAGCCACTATCCTTGAAGCCACGGGGCGAGGGCGTCCCGCCGCATCACGGTTTCCCCTCAGGTGTCCCGATGCCCCACCGCCGCCCGCCGCGCGCGGCCGAGGTCCCGAGCCCCGGCCCCGACGCCGCCTTCGACCCGGACACCTGGCTGGCCCGGGTGGCGGCGATGGTGCGCGAGGGCGCGGACCTGCCGCAGGCGCTCGAGGCCTTCGCCGCGCTGGTGCTGCCGGACCTGGCCGACGGCGTGGTGGTGGACCTGCTCAGCCCCGCCGGCCACTGGCACCCCGCGCTGGTGCGCCTCGGCGCCGCCGTGCCGGGCGAGGTGCCGGGCCCCTCTTCCATCCGCAGCCCCTCCCCGAGGGCGGCGAGCTGCGCGCCCGGGTGACCGACGAGTGGTTCGCCGCGCGCGTCCGCGCGCCCGCGCTCGAGGCCGCGCTGCGCGGGGCCGGCACCCACTCGGCCCTGCTGCTGCCGGTGGCGCTCCACGGCATCACCTACGGGCTCCTGCTCCTGGCCCGCGGCGGGACCCGCGCCCCCTTCACCTCGGCGGACCTGCCCCGCGCGCGGCTGGTGACGGACCTGCTGGCCGGCGCGCTCCGCACCGAGCGCAGCGTGCAGAGCGTGCAGCAGCAGCTGCGGGAGCGGGAACGGGTGGAGCACGAGCTGCGCGCCTCGGTGCGCCGCGAGGCGCGCCGCGCCGCCGAGTTCAGCGCCATCATGGAGGCGGTGCCGATCGGCGTCTTCCTGGCCTACGACCGCGACTGCCGCGTGATCCGCGGCAACTCCACCGCCTATCGCCTCGTCCGCGCCGAGCGCCACGGCAACGCCTCGATGAGCGCGCCCGAGGGGGAGCGGGTGGTCCAGGCCGTGATGCGCGAGGACGGCCGGGTGCTCCGCGCCGACGAGCTCCCCATGCAGCGCGCCGCGCGCGACGGCACCGTGACCCGGAACGCCGAGCACGAGTTCACCTTCCCCGACGGCACCACCGCGCACATGCTCATCAACTGCGTGCCGCTCCTCGACGAGCACGGCGTGCCGCGCGGCGCCGTGGCGGCCATGCTGGACGTGACGCGCCTCAAGGAGACCGAGCGCGAGCTGCTGGCCCACCGCGAGCGGCTGGAGCACCTGGTGGAGGAGCGCACCACCGAGCTCACCCGCTCGCTGGCCCGGCTGCGCGAGGTGGAGCGCATCGCGACCATCGGCACCCTGGCCGCCGGCCTGGGGCACGACCTGAGCAACCTGCTGCTGCCGCTCCGGCTCCGGCTCGAGTCGCTGCTGGAGCAGGACCTGCCCCGGGGGGCCAAGGCGGACGTGCGGGCGCTGGCCAAGACCGAGGAGTACCTGCGCCGCCTGGCCCAGGCGCTCCGGCTGCTGGCCGCCAACCCCGATCCCGCGCGCGAGCGCGGGGTGCACGTGGACCTGGCGGCGTGGTGGCAGGACTCGCGGCCCTGCTCCGCGATGCGGTGCCCAAGGGCGTGGCCCTCTCCGCGCGCATCCCCGCCGACCTCCCGGCCGTGGCCATCTCCACCGCCGGCCTCACGCAGGCGATGCTCAACCTGGTCCAGAACGCGGGGCGCGCCGCCAAGGACGCGCCCGGCGCCCGGGTGGTCGTGTGGGCGGATCACGACGCGGCCCGCGAGCGCATCCGGGTGGGGGTCAGCGACAACGGCGCCGGCCTCCCGCCCGAGGTGCTGGCCCAGTGCTTCGAGCCGTTCTTCACCACCCAGAAGCGCGAGTTCAGCACCGGGCTCGGCATCGCGGTGGTGCGCGCGCTGGCGCACCGCGCGGGCGGCGAGGTGACGGTGGAGTCGGAGCCGGGGCACGGGGCCACCTTCACGCTGCTCCTGCCGGTGCACGTGGCGGCCCCCATCGTGCCCGCGACGACACGCTCCACCTGCTTCACGATCACCGACCCCCGCAAGCGGGCCCTGGTGCTCGGCCTGCTCAACCGGCAGGGCATCGCCGCGCACCCGCACGAAGGCGCCGCCGCCCCCGACAGCTCCATCTGGATCACCGACGCGGGGGTCGCGGCCGAGCGTCTCGAGGCCTTCGTGCGGCAGGACCCGGCGCGGCTGGCCATCGTGCTCGACGCCACCGCCGCCCCCTCCCCCTCCCCGCAGGTCCGCGCGGTGTCGTCGCGCGACGTGGCCTTCCTCCGCACCCTGCTGGCCGGCCCCGGCGCGCCACCCGCCACGTGACGTCCGTCGCCTGCGTGGACGACAACCGCCTGCTCGGCGAGGCGCTGGGCTCGCGGCTCGGGCGGGAGCCCGGCTTCGCGTGGCTCGGCTGCCTGCACCGGGCGGAGGGGGTGCTCGAGCGCCTGGTGGAGCTGGCGCCGGACCTGGTGCTGCTCGACCTCGACATGCCCGGGACTCGACCCGTTCGCGCTGCTCGAGCACGCGGCCGGGACGCTGCCCGGCACCCGCATCGTGGTGATCACCGCCTCGACCCGCGCCAGCGACCGCGACCACGCCCTCGCCAGCGGCGCCTGGGGCTACCTCTCGAAGGGCATCTCCACGCCGCGCCTGCTCGAGGCCATGCGGCGCGTCATGGCGGACGAGGTGGTCCTCGACGAGGCCGGCGCCGTGGACGACGGCACCTTCCCGCCGGGGACCAGCCCCGGGGCCGCCCGGCCCGCCTGACGCGGGACCCATCAGGGCCACCGCCGGCGGCCAGGGAAACGCGGCCGGGTCACTTCATCGCCCCGCGGGTGAGCTGCTCGCGCGCCGTGCGCGGCCGGGCGCGGTCACTCATGCGTCCTCCTGGGGCACCGGCGCCCCTCGGCGTCGGTGACGAGCGTGAAGGCGTGGATGGGAACCAGGCGCCCGGCGCGGGACCGGCGGCGCCCCGGGCGCGCCCGCGGACGGGACGTCGAGGCCGAGGCGCGCCTCACATGGGGCGCCCCCGTCATCCGGATCGAGCGCGGTCCCGCCCCGGCGGGCCTCCTCGCCGGCGGAACCGAGGCTGGCGTCGCCGCCCGGCGTGGAGCTGGCGGGCGCATCCGGGCCCCTCGGCGTCGGGGCCGCCGCGGCGGGCACCGGGCTCGCGCTCGCGCTCCGGGGGCGGGCCACCACCCGGAGTGGCGTGGCCGTCTTCCTCGGCCGGGCGCCGCTCGGAGGCGGCACGCCGCGCCGCGTGGCTCAGGCCCGGCCAGATCACGGCGCTCCGCGCGGCGAGTGCCGCATCCCGGGTCTCCCGCACGTCAGGTATCATGGGCTTTCATAGTAGGCCGGGCGTGGCCCACGGGAAATTCGCCGGGAGGGAATGAAGTTCACGCACCCACGGGTGCACGCACGCCTCATCCCCGGGGGCTAGGCGGGTGCTGGCCCTCGGTGCGGAACTCGCCCGTCTCGGAAGGGACGTCGGGGCGGCAGTGGCGGAAAGCGGGCAGTCCCGGCACCCCGGAAACGAGAACGGCGCGGCCCCCGCAAGGGGGACCGCGCCGTTCAAGGCCGGGAACCGACGGAAGGGAGTCGCCGCCCCGGCGGTGCCGCCGCCGCCTCAGTCCGGCCAGGCCGGCTGCAGCCGGCCGGAGGGGACCAGGAGGTCGAGCTCGTCGTCGGGGATCTGCCGGCCGTTGGGCAGCGAGGCCTGCGCCTCCTGCGTGGCGACCTGCAGTTCCTCCCACGCCTTGTCGGTCCGCTCGCGCCATTCCCGCCAGGACTGGTCGGTGGCGTCGCGCACCTCGCGCAGGCAGCGGATGAGCGCGGCGTGCTTGGTGGCCAGCACCTTGAAGGCCTTGCCACCGCGCGGCCGGCCGTTCACGGCGCGCGCCACCTGCGCATTCAAACCCTCAAACTGCGCGCGCCATTCCACGAGCTGGGCGGCCAGCGCGTCCTGATAGGCATCCCGGTCGGTGAGCCCGGAATCCACGGTCGTGTCGGTCGGTGCCAAGGGGGCCTCCTGAATCGCTGGGATCGAGTCGTGCGGCGACCCTATCCTGCGACACTCCGCCCCCCGACGCCATTCCCCAAAAGGGGGAATTCTCCCGCCACCCCGCGCGCCCGACAGAAATGACACGGCTCCCCGGCGCGCCACTGTGAGGCAGCGCACCAAGGGAGCCGTGCGGCAGCGCCGCTCAGTGACTGTGTGGCGTCGTCTCGCCCGCCGAGGGGGCGCCGTCGTCCACGTACGCCACCGCCGGGTCGGCGAGGGCCGGCCATTGGCGCAGGTCGCTCGGCGCCAGGATGGCGTTGAGGTGCGCCATGCCGCCCTCGAGCGGCTCGCCGGTGGGGTTCAGGTAGGTGGCCACCAGGCGATAATGCCGACCGGCGTGCAGCCGGATGCCGCGGCCCGCGATCCCGTACAGCTGCACCGGCATGGTGCGGATGCGGCCCACCGAGTCGAGGGTGGTGGTGATGGAGAGCACCGTCCGGCCGCTGCTCACGTCCTCGAGCGCCACCGACTGCCCCCAGTCGTGCATGTGGCCGCTGGCGCCGAGGAGGCGGCCGTCCACCGGCATGACGAACTCGCGCGTGGCGCGGAGCCCGCCGGGCGGGATGGTGAAGGTATTGGTCTTCCCCTGCGCGTCCGCCAGGTCGATGCTCATCGGCAGTACCGTGGTGGGGGCCGGCAGCAGGTTGGTCGGCGAATAGCGGATGCGGAGCGTGGCGGTGACGCCCTGCACGTCGCGCGGGGTCTCGTTGTGCCACATGATGTTGAGCCGCATCCGGCTGCCCCGCGCCAGCGGCATGCCGATGGTGTTGGGCAGCATGATGTTCCGGGTCTCGCGCCCGATGGCCATGACCCGTTCGCGGAGCGGCAGCAGCAGCTGGCGGCGCGAGTTGTTGGCAATCTGCAGGTGATGCAGCACCCGCTGCGACACCTTCTGCCCGCTGGCGTCGCGGAGCTCCAGCGTGAAGCCGCGGCCCATGGCCTCCACCGGCCACTCGAAGCGCTGGGTGTATTCCGCCATCATCGACGGGTCGTGGCCGTGGCCGGCCATCGAGGGGAGGTCGAAGGGACCGGCGGTGAGCACCACCTCGTGGCGCGCCGAGTCGACCCGGATGGTGAGCGGCGCGGAGGAGACGTCCTCCTGCGCGACGAGCGTGGGCGCGGCCATGGTGAGCAGCGCCACGACGAGGCGTGGAATGCGCAAGGATGCCTGGGCAGTGAAAGGGGAGGGCCGCGAGGGTCCGGGCCCGTCCCAATGATAGCGCCCGCCGCGTTGTAGCGAGAGGGGGCGGCGAGTAAGTTCCCCCGTCCCCGTTCCCCATTCCCGCGCGCCGAGCCCCATGCCCCGCGTCCTGCTGCTCCTTGTCGATGGTTTGCGCCCCGACGTGGCCGAGGCCGCGCTGGCGCGGGGCGAGCTGCCGGCGCTGGCGGCGCTCACGGCCACGGGCGGCGTCCGGCGCGGGATCACGGCGTTCCCGTCCACCACCAGCGTGGCGTACCTCCCGTTCCTCACGGGCTGCACCCCGGGCACCGCCAACATCCCCTCCATCCGCTGGCTCGACCGCGCCCGCTACGCCGGCCGCTGGTGGCGCGAGCGCGAGCTGGTGCGGAGCTACTGCGGCTACCAGGCCGGCCGCCTCGACGGCGACATCGCCGCCGGCGTGCCCTCCATCTTCGAGCTGGTGCCGGAGAGCCTCGGCATCTTCACGCCCATCGCCAAGGGGCTCACGCCGGAGCGCGACCCGTCACAGGGCGAGCGGAAGTTCTGGGGTGCCCTGGCGCACTACGCCGAGTGGCACCAGCCGTCCGACGACGCGGTGACGCGCCACCTGCTCCGCGGGCTCGCGCGCGGGTGGAAGTTCATCTTCGCCCAGTTCCCCGCGGTGGATGGGTACACGCACCAGAGCACGCCCGAGGGTCCCAAGGTGCTGCGCGCGCTGCATCGCGTGGACCGGACGGTGGCGGAGGTGCGGAAGCTGCTGGCCCGGCGGGGCGAGCTCGACGACACGCTGATCGTCCTGGTGAGCGACCACGGCGCCTCGGTGGTGCACGCGCACCTCGACCTGGCGGACTGGTTCCGCGGGCAGGGCGTGGCCACGATGTCGCACCCCGTGGTCTGGGAGCGGAACCCGCGCGCGGCGGTGATGGTGGCCGGCAACGGCTCCGCGATGGTCTACGCCCGCCCGGGCACGCCGCGGCCGGAGCGCTGGCCGCTCGCGCGCCTGCGCCAGCGCGACACCTTTGGCAGCACCCACGACGTGATCGCCGAGCTGGTGCGGGAGGCCGCGGTGGCTTTCGTGGCGGCGGAGGAGGCCCCGGGCAGCGTGCGGGTGGCGGACCGGGAGGGCGAGGCGCTGGTGCTCCGCCAGGATGACGGCCGCATCACCTACCAGCCGCTCACCGCCGACCCGCTCCGCCTGGGCGAGGCCCGCACCCGCGACCCCGACCAGTGGCTGGCCGAGAGCTGGGACGGGCCGTACCCGGACGCCTGCGTGCAGCTGCTGGACCAGTTCCGCGCCCCGCGCACCGGGGACCTCGTCGTGGTGGGCCGGGAGGGCTACGACTTCCGCGAGCGCTTCGAGGTGCCCGAGCACAAGTCGGGACACGGCTCGCTGATCCGCGCGCACATGCAGGTGCCGGTGTGGAGCAACGCCGCGCTCCCCGAGGCCACCATGCGCACGGTGGACCTCTTCCCCGCCATGCTCCACTGGCTCGGCGTGCCGGTGCCCGCGGGCATCGACGGCCGGGGGGTCTGGCAGCCGGGCCGGCTGGCCCCGGTTGCGTAAAGGGCCGCGCCCGGCGACTATTCTGCCCCTCGGAGCGGCCCCCTGGGCCGTCCGCCGCGCCCGTAGCTCAGCTGGATAGAGCGCTTGCCTCCGGAGCAAGAGGTCGGACGTTCGAATCGTCTCGGGCGCACTCGCCAGGGAGCCCCGCCGTCAGTGATGACGGCGGGGCTCGGTGTTTACGGGGCTGCGGTCCCGCCTGCAGGCTGCGCAGCGACGCAGCGCAATCCCAGACAGACGTGTCCGTGATGCCCATCACGGTAGCCGCAGTCGCACCTTCTCGCCCGTCGCCTGTCCTTGCCCGAACGCCGTCCGCGCGCACTCCACCGACCACGGAAACGCGCGCGGCAGACCTCGGTACGGCTCCGCCGGAACCCGGCACGCCTCGGCCAGCACTCGGGACGCCTCCGCCAGTACCCGGCACGCCTCGGCCAGCACTCGGGACGCCTCCGCCAGTACTCGGGACGCCTCCGCCAGCCCCCCGGTCATGTCCGCCGTCACCCGGCACGTGCCCGCCAGCACCTGGGATGCCTCCTCCAGCACCCGGCAGGCCTTCGCCAGCACCCGGCACGCGTCCGCCAGAACCCGAAATGGGTTCGCCGGCCGCCGACGCACGCATGCCCCGGGTCGGGCATTCGACCCATGACTGGCGCAGGCCGGCAGCACCATGAGAATGCGGAACACCCACCCCGCCTTCTCGACGGGGTCGGTGTCGTCCTCCACGGCCAGCGATCGGCCTACTCCACCCACAACGTCATCGCCGGCGCCACGCGAGCGGCGCGGCGGGCGGGGATCCACGTGGCGGCAGAGGCCACGGCGAGCTGCAGCGCCGCGATGACGCCGCCGATCAGGTAGGGGTTCACCGGGATCGCGAAGATCAGGCCCTGCGCCAGCCCAAACTTGAGCGCGGCGATGCTGAGCGGCAGACCGAGCAGCAGTGCCAGCGCGCTCACCCGCACCCCCGACGCCAGGAACATCCGCGCCACCGCCATCGGCACCGCACCCACCGCGATCCGGATCCCGATCTCCCGCGTCCGCTGCCGCACCGCGAGGGACACCACGCCATAGAGGCCGAGTGAGGCGAGCAGCAGCGCCAGCCCGCCGCCCGCCCCCGCCAGCAGCGCCACCTGGAGCGCCTCCCGCGACTGCTCGGCGTCCGCCTGCGCCAGCGTCAGCATGGACGGCACCGGCAGCGACGGCGCCACCGTGCGCACGAAGCGCTGCAGCTCGGGCACGAACGGCGCCGCGGGCCCGCGGGTCCGCACCAGGATGCGGTCGCGTCGCCATAGCTGGCCATGGGCGGTGTACACGCGGTACGTCGGCGTCCCGCCCATCGCGGCGGCACTCGGGGCGCCGCGGGTGGTGGGCCTGGTGGCGTCGTACACGCCGATCACCGTCAGGCGCACCGAGTCCTGTCCCGTTCCGGGCAGCGGCGGCGAGGCGAGCACCTGGCCCACGGGATTGGTGCCGCCCCAGAGCGCGCGCGCCAGGTCGCTGCCGATCACCACAGGCGACTCCTCGGCCAGCGAATCGGCGAGCGCCACGTCGCGGCCCAGCACGATGGGCACGTCGAGCAGCGCAAACCAGCCGGGCGCCGCGCCCTCGAGGTGCACGATGGTCGGTCGCGCCCCCGTCGCCTCCACGGCCTGCTGCCCGGGCGGCACGATCCCGCGGAGCGCAAAGCCCCGCGCTTCCGGCACCGCGCTCACCACCTCCGGCCGCTCGGCGATGCGGCGGAGCAGCGAGTCCACGGCATCCTGTCCCTGCCCCGGGGCGCCCGGTGCCGACAGCGGGCGCACGTCGGCCGTGATCACGTGGCGGCTCATGGCGGGCGTCAACGGCTGATAGCCGGCCAGCACCAGCGACAGCATGGTGGCGAGCACCACCAGCAGCGGCTGCGACAGCGCGATCTGCGCCACCACGAACCCCCGCTGCAGGCGCGCGCGGCCGCCGCTCGCGGTGCCGGCGCCGGCGCCCGAGTCGCGGAGCGCATTGGCCACCGCGCCGCGGGTGGCGTGCAGCGCGGGCGAGAGCCCGAAGAGGATGCCCGTGGCCAGCGCCATCCCCGCCACGAAGGCGAAGGTGCCGAGGTCGGGCGCCAGGTCCACGCCCTCCACCTCGGTGCGCGCCATGTAGCTGAGCTCCCACCAGGCGAGCAGCAGCCCCAGGGCGCTGCCGGTGAGCGCCAGCAGCGTGGACTCGGTGAGGAGCTGGCGGAGCAGCCGCCAGCGGGAGGCGCCGAGGGAGAGCCGCACCGCGATCTCGTGACGGCGCCCCACCGCGGCCGCCACCATGAGCGAGCTCACGTTCATCCACGCCACCAGCAGGATCACCACGCCGATGAGCGTCACGAAGCTCACCGCCAGCACCATCTCGGTGCTCTCCTGGTCCGGCGGCAGCGCCTGCAGCGCGAGCACCTCGGCGCGGCGCATCATGCCCACGCGCGCCGCCGAGTCAGGCAGCGTGGTGGTCACCACCTGCTGGGTGAGGGCCGTGGCCTGCTCGCGCGACGCACCAGGGGCCAGGCGCGCAAAGAGGGCGAGCACCGGCTCGTCGGCGAGCCACGCGGGGGCGAGGCGCGACAGCTCGGCCCGGGCGCTCACGGGGAGCCAGAGGGCGGCATCGTCCATGTTGCGGATGGCGCCCTGGAACCGCGGGGCGGCCACGCCCACGACGAGCACCGCCACCTCGTTGATCCGCACGGTCCGCCCCACGGCCGTGGACGGCGTGCCGTAGAGGAGGGTGGCGAGTGGATAGGAAAGGACCGCGGCGAGTTCCGGCCCATCTGCCGTCGCGCCGCCCGTGCTGGGGAGGAACGACCGGCCCACCGCCACCGGCACGCCGAGCGTGGTGAAGTAGTTGGGGGTCACGAACTGCGCGTGAAGGTTCCGCGCGCCGGAGCTGTCGCCCGCGTCGAGGATCACCTCGTCGTCGGTCCACGCGGCCACGTCCTGGAACACGGCGCGGCGGCCGGCCAGGGACTGGAGCTCGGGGTAGGTGAAGCCGCGTGGCTCGAAGCGCGCAGTGGGCGTGGCGCGCTCCTCCGCCCACAGCCGCACGTGCGCCGGGTCGGCCGGCACGGCGGGCGCCGGGCGGAAGAAGTTGGCCTGCAGCATCGAGAAGATGATGGTGTTGGCCGCCGTGCCGAGGGCCAGCACCGCCACGATCAGCACGGCGGTGGCCGTGTGCCGGCGGAAGTAGCGTGCGGCAAAGCGCAAGTCGGCGCCGAGGTCGTGGAGCCAGCGGAAGCCGCGCGCGTCGCGCGCCTCCTCCTGCAGCAGCGCCACGTTGCCGAACTCCCGGTGCGCCGCCTCCCGCGCCTCCTGCGCCGGGAGCCCGCGCGCCGCGTGGCGCTCGGCGGCCTGCTCCAGGTGTCCGGCCATCTCTTCCTGCATCTCCCGCTCGAGCGCGCGCCGCCGGAACAAGCCGCGCACGCGACGCACCACCCACGAGAACGGATTCATCGGCGCGGCCTCAAGCGGTGCCCAGGATGGCGCCGAGGGCGCCGGCAAAGCGCTGCCAGTCGGCGCGCGCGGCGGCGAGCTGCTTCCGGCCGGCCGCCGTGAGCGAGTACACCTTGGCCCGGCGCCCCTTGGGCGTCTCCTGCCAGGTGGAGGCGATGAGGCCGCGCTCCTCGAGGCGGTAGAGCGCCGGGTAGAGGGAGCCGGCGTTGACCTGCAGCACGTCGCCCGAGGTGGCCTGGATCCGGAGGCTCAGGTCGTAGCCGTTGGTGGGCTCCGCCCGCAGCAGCTGGAGCACGATGAGGTCGAGCGTGCCCTGCAGCAGGGCGAGCGGAGCGGAGGCCATGGTCCCCTAGACGGTCTAGTGTTGCCGCCAATCTCGGCGGCTTCCACTAGGCGGTCAAGTGGAGCGAAGCCGGCCCCTGGAGACGACGAAGCCCCGCCGTCACGCATGACGGCGGGGCCTCGACGGTCCGGCAGGCGGACGGGCCTACTTGTAGCGCTTGGCCAGCGTCTCGAGCGGGATCGGCTTGATCTTCGGGGCGTGGCCCGCGGTGCCGAAGGCCTCGAAGCGGAGGATGCAGATGTCGCGCGCGGCCTTGCGGGCCTCGATGAGGGCCTTCCGCGGGTCGAACTCCGACGGGTGCTCGGCGAACACCTTCCGCATGGCGCCGGTCATGGCCAGCCGGATGTCGGTGTCGATGTTGACCTTCCGGACGCCGGTCTTGATGCCGCGCTGGATCTCCTCCACCGGCACGCCGTAGGTCTCCTTGATGTCGCCGCCGTACTTCCGGATGATGGCCAGCCACTCCTGCGGCACGCTCGAGGAGCCGTGCATCACCAGGTGGGTGGTGGGGATGGCCGCGTGGATCTCGGCGATGCGATCCATGGCCAGGATGTCGCCGGTGGGCTTGCGGGTGAACTTGTAGGCGCCGTGGCTGGTGCCGATGGCAATGGCCAGCGCATCGACGTTGGTGGCCGCCACGAACTCCTTGGCCTGCGCCGGGTCGGTGAGCAGCATGTCGTGGCTCAGCTTGCCCTCGGCGCCGATGCCGTCTTCCTCGCCCGCCTCGCCGGTCTCGAGCGAGCCGAGGCAGCCGAGCTCGCCCTCCACCGAGACGCCGATGGCGTGGGCAAACTCCGACACCTTCTTCGTGACCTCGAGGTTGTACTCGTACGACGACGGCGTCTTGCCGTCCTCGAGCAGCGAGCCGTCCATCATCACGCTGGTGAAGCCGGAGCGGATGGACTGCTGGCAGACGGCGGGCGAGGTGCCGTGGTCCTGGTGCAGCACCACCGGGATGTCGGGGTGCGACTCGACGGCGCCGAGCACCATGTGCCGCAGGTAGGGCTCGCCGGCGTACTTCCGGGCGCCGGCCGAAGCCTGCAGGATCACCGGCGACTGGGTCTTCTCGGCGGCCTCCATGATGGCCTGGATCTGCTCCAGGTTGTTGACGTTGAAGGCGGGCACGCCGTAGCCGAACTCGGCGGCATGATCGAGCAGCTGGCGCAACGAGACCAGGGCCATCGGATCACTCCGTGCTGGATGATGGAGACGCCGGCGCCCACCAGCGGCGCAGGTCGTCCAGGCGGACCGGCCCCGCGCCCGGCGGAACCGGGACGGGCAGCCAGCCCATGCGATTGTCGAAACCGGGGCCGCGCGCCGCCGCTCCCTCGAGCGGGGCACCGGCGAAGTACGCACTGTCCGTCACGATCACCGGCAGGCCCGCACCGCGCGCGGCGCGCACCCCGTCGGGCGAGTCCTCCACCGCGAGCGCCTCCCCGGGCGCGAGCCGCAGGGCCGCCAGCGCCTGCCGGTACACCGCGGGATCGGGCTTCTTCCGCGCCGTGTCCTCGCCGGTGACCATCACCTCGAACCACCCCGCCCCGAGCGTGGCCTCGAGCAGCGCCTCGACGTTGGCCCGCGTCGTGGTGGTGGCGATCCCGAGCCGGAGCCCGGCGGCCCGGCACTCCTCGAGCAGCTCCCTCACCCCAGGCCGGAGCGGGATCCGTCCCGCGCGCACCATCGCCGTGTAGGCGACGGTCTTGCGCTGGTGCACCCGCCCGGCCAGCTCCACGCGCGCCTCGGGTGATGCGGGAGCGTCCGGGCGGGCCGCCATGTCGTGCAGCAGCCGCTCGCGGCCGCCGGCCACCTTGAGCAGCTCGCCGTAGTGCGCCACGTCCCAGCGCCACGGCAGCCCGAGCTCCGCGAAGGCCTCGTTGAAGGCCACCCGGTGCCCCTCGCGCTCCGTTTCCGCCAGCGTGCCATCGACGTCCCAGAGGATGGCGCGCAGCCCGCTCATGCGCGGCGCCTCACGCCCCGGTGCCGAGCACGTGGTCGGCCACCGCGGCCAGGCCGGGGAAGACCCGGTCCGGCCCCGCCTCGATGATGGGGCGGCCGCCGTTGTAGCCGTAGGGCACCACCCAGGCGGCCACGCCGGCGTTCCGGGCGGCCTGCACGTCGATCCCGGAGTCGCCCACGTGGGCGGTGGTGGCGGGGGTGGCGTCCGCCAGCTCCATGACGCGCTGGAGCACCCGGGCGTCGGGCTTCTTGTACGGCAGCGTGTCGCCGCCGATCACCAGCGCGAAGCAGTCGTCGAGACCGGTGGCCTCGAGCACCCGCTGCGCGTGGCGCGATTCCTTGTTGGTGACGCACGCCAGGAACACGCCCTGCGCGCCCAATCGGTCCACGGCCTCGCGCGCGCCGGGATAGGGCCGCGCCGTGGTGCCGGTGGTGCGGGCGTAGTGCGTGTCCATGCTGGCCAGGAGCGCCGCCTCGGCCACCTGCCCCGCGCGCGCCGGGTCTTCCGCCACGGCGCGGGCCAGCAGCGCCCGGATCAGCGTCTCGGTGCCGTGGCCGATCAGCGCCACGATCTCCGGCACCGGCCGCCGCGGCAGCCCCTGCTCCTCGAGGGCCAGGTTGGCCGCCTCGGCGATCTCGGCCGCGGTGTCCACCAGCGTACCGTCGAGATCGAACGAGACCAGGCGATACGGCCCGCTCATGCCGGCGCGGGGGCCGCCACCAGCGACTCCACCAGCGCCACGAGCTTCGCGGCCGTGAGGCCGAAGTGCTCGTAGACCGCCGGCGCCGGCGCGGACTCGCCGAACGTGTCCACGCCGAGCGCGGCCACGCAGCCGTACTGGCCCCACCACCGCGTCACGCCCGCCTCGACGCCGATCCGCGGGATGCCCTGCCCCAGCACCTGCGCCCGCCACGCCGCCGGCTGGCGGTCGAAGCGCGTGCTCGAGGGCACGGACACCACGCGCACCGGGATGCCCCGCTCGTCGAGCTGCTGCTGCGCGGCCATGGCCAGGCCCACCTCGGAGCCGGTGGCCAGGATCACGGCCTGCGGCGCGGGGCGGTCGCTCAGCACGTAGCCGCCGCGGGTGATGCCGTCCACGTGGGCCGCCTCGCGCGCCAGCACGGGGAGGTTCTGGCGGGAGAGGAGCAGCGCGCTCGGCCGCGCGCGGTCGGCCACGGCCTCGGTCCAGGCCAGGGTGGTCTCGAGGGCGTCGCAGGGGCGCCAGACCTCGAGGCTGGGGATGAGGCGGAGGCTGGCCGCGTGCTCCACGGCCTGGTGCGTGGGCCCGTCCTCGCCGAGGCCGAT
>JBGAOL010000023.1:0-19491 GCA_044221825.1 Gemmatimonadales bacterium | reverse complement strand
GGGCACTTGGCCCGCGGCTTGTCGGACATCTTCTGGAACAGCTCGAATTCGTGCCCCGCCGGGCACTGATACTCGTACGTCGGCATCACCCCTCCGGATCCACCTAAAGAAAACAGCCGCAATATCTTAGCGACCACGGAGGGTATTCAAGGCGGCGCCTGCGGCGGCGTTCTCCGGTATCGAGAAATGGCGCGAGCTGAACGCAGAGGCGCGGAGTTCGCCGAGGCCGCGGAGGGGCTTCTTCGGTCGAGGTGACGACGATGCGGCGGACCTTCGCGCCGCCAGGATCGGGACATTGAAGTTGATCAGGAGGCCGATCCTGCGGTCGGCGGCCCTGAGGTAGGTGAGCAATTGACGGCGTGCACTTCCGCCAACGCACGCACCGCCTTCAGCTCAACTGGTCAGGTCGCGTCCTCGACCACCAGATCCACCCGAACGCAATAGGCAGCACGACACCCTCGTACCGGATGTCGAGAGGAACCTGCCGACCGTGCTCAAGGCCGCGCAGCGCCATCTCCCGCACAAGCACTCCTCATAGATCGATTCCAGCAAGCCGGGTCCGAGATGCCGGTGCACCTCCACCGCGGCCCCAATGATGCGTTCGGTCAGCACGTTGGCATGTCCCGCTGCGAACTCCGCGTTCTCTGCGCCTCTGCGTTGAGTCACACCGTCACTCGCTGCAACAAGGAGATGGCGGCGACGCTACCGAAAGGCTCAACCACCGGATCAACCCATCCCCCGTATTGATTCCAGGAGCGCGCGCTCGAGCGCGGGCGACGACGTCGGGGGTGGTGGAGCGGCTGCGCTGGCGTTCGAGGATGCGGCGGGCGTCGCGGGCGTTGCGGCCCATGGCGCCGAGGGCATCGGCCGAGGCGATGACCAGCTCGCGGCCGCCCTCGAGTTCGTCGGTCTGCTCCAGGACCTTCACCAGGTCGGGGACGGCGTCCTTGGCGTCGGGGCCCATCAGGCGGAGCGCGCGCGCCGCCTCCAGCCGATGGGACATCGGGCCCGCGCGCAGCGCCTGACCGAGGGGCCGAGCGGCGCGCTTGCCGAGCCGGGCGAGGGCCACGGCGGCGCTGGCCCGAAGGCTGTCGTCGCCGTCGTGAAAGACGGAGAGGACGAGCGGCACCGCGTCATCCGCATGGTGGCCGAGGCGACCGAGGGCGAAGGTGTAGTGCTCCACCCGGACGTGCACCGCGTGATCGGCGAGCGCGGGATCGCGGCGCAGCTCCTCCGCGAGGGCGGCGGCGAAAGCGGGCGCGCCGCCTGCCGCGCCCCTTCCCCGAGCTGCCCGATGGCCCAGGCCGCGCTGGCGCGCACCCAGAGCGAGTCGTCGGCCAGCAGCCGCGTGAGGGCCGTGACCACCTCCCGCTTCGGCTCGGCGACCGTGCCGAGCGCCTCGGCGGCGTTGGCGCGGAGCCAGGGGTCGGGGGCGTGGAGCGCCGGCAGGAGGACGGGTGCGGAGGCGGGGCCGATCTGCTCGAGGGCCCGGCGTGCGGCCTCCTGCACCCGCCGCACATCGTCCGACAT
This sequence comes from Gemmatimonadales bacterium, assembly GCA_044221825.1. Taxonomy (GTDB): domain Bacteria; phylum Gemmatimonadota; class Gemmatimonadetes; order Gemmatimonadales; family GWC2-71-9; genus JADJOM01. The sequence goes on along the minus strand of JBGAOL010000023.1, from coordinate 17,961 downwards.
CACCACCACGAGGGCCGGGGCCGCGCTACGCGCCCCCGGCCCGATCCGGCCAAGGGCCTCGACGGCCCAGAAGCGGACGTCCTCGCTCTCGTCGCGGGTCCCGCGGACCAGCACCGGCAGCGCGGGCGCCGCGCCGGGCCCCAGCGCCGCCAGCGCGCGCATGGCCTCGCGCCGGAGTTCCGGGATGTAGTGGGTGGCCTGGCTCACCCACTCGCTGAGCGGCTTGCCGCGGGCGAAGGGTTCGCCCACGGCGCGGTCGCCCTGCGCGCGGAGGGCCGCGGGCAGGCCGAGCAGGAACAGGAATCCGGCGAGGAGGACCGGGCCCGGGTGGGCCGGCCTGGCGCGGATGGGAACGCCACGAGGCTGCATGGCGAGACTCTCCAGCAGAGGTGCCGCCCCATCCCTGGTGCGTGCGGGAACTGCCGGGCAATCTAGGGGCCGGGACCGGCGCCAGCCAGACCACGGCCCCGTCCCGGCAGGGGCGGCTCGGGGCTATGTTATCTCCCGGTCCCCTGACACCCCCGCGTTCCCTGGAGCTGGCCGTGCCCCGTCTCGTCCGTCTTGCCGTCGTTGCCCTGGCCCTCGCCGGTGCCGCCCCCCTGGCGGCGCAGAACTACCGCGACGTCACCGACACGGAGCGGTCGGTCCGCGGCTACTTCGGCGCCAACCTCCAGGTGTCCTTCCCGCAGGGGGAGTTCGACCAGTTCGTGGGCGAGGGCGTGGGCGTGGGCGTTCACGGCACCTTCCTGCTGGGCGGCAGCGGTCACGTCGGGCTGCGGGTGGCGGGCTCGTGGATCCAGTACGGGCGCTCCTCGGAACGGATCCCCTTCCCCGGCCTCCCCGGCATCTCGGTGGACCTCACCACCAGCAACGACATCTACAGCTTCGGCGTCGGTCCCGAGTTCCAGGCCGGGTCGGGGGCGCTGCACGTGTATGGCTACGGCACCGCCGGCTTCTCCAACTTCCGGACCAGCACGCAGGCCGAGGGCTCGAGCAACACCAATCCCTTTGCGGAGAGCACCAACTTCTCGGACTGGACCTGGGCCCTGGCCGGCGGCGGCGGCGTGATGTTCCAGGTGGCGTACGGCCGCACCCCGGTGTGGATCGACGGTGGGCTGCGCTACCAGGGCCACGGCCGCACCCGCTACCTGCGGGAAGGCAGCCTCGACACCGACAACAACGGCAACGTGGTGCTCTCACCGATCGAGAGCGAGACCAACATGCTGGTGATGCACCTCGGCGTGCAGGTGGGTTTCTAGGCGCCCGGTGGTGACGCTTCTCCGCGAGTCCGCCTCATGACGCCGTCCCCGCTCCTTCCCTGCCTCGGCGCCCTGCTCCTTGCCCCCGTGGCGGCCCAGGCCCAGCACCGCTGGGAGACGCTGCTGGACCAGGACGGGGTCCGCGCCGACCTGGACCTGGCGCAGGTGACGCGTGCCGGGGAGTACCCCCGGGTGACGCTGCGCTGGTTTGCCGGCGGGAGCGACGGGCTGTTCACCGAGGAACTGCAGGAAGTGGACTGCACCGTGCCCCGCGTGCGACTGCTCGAGACCCTGCGCTACAAGCGGGACGCCGAAGGAGACCACCTGGTCGCCCACGCCGGCATCACGCCGGCCTGGACGAGGTACATCGAGACGACCGTCGAGGGACGGGTCCTGACCGCAACCTGTGAGGCGTTGAAGCGATCATGACCGCACCGCACCCGGACAAGGTGAACCTCACCGCCAAGCTGGCGCTCATCACGGAGCACTGGCGACCGAAGGTGGTCGGGGAGCTGAACGGCCAGGAAGTGAAGCTGGCGAAGTTCCAGGGCACCTTCCCCTGGCATCACCATGACGTCGAGGACGAGCTGTTCCTCTGCCTGGAGGGCCGGGTGCGGATCGAGTTCCGGGACCGCGTGGTGACCCTCGAGCCGGGCGAGTTCCTGGTGGTGCCGCACGGCGTGGAGCATCGCACCGCCGCCGACGAGGAGGCCGCCGTGCTGCTCTTCGAGCCGGCGGCGACACGCAACACCGGGAACGTGACTGCACCGGGGTTCACGGCGCCGAATGGGGTGCGGATCTAGGGCGGGCGCGCCCGATCACTCGGATACACGGCGGCGTAGCGGGCAGCAGCCGCTGTAGGCTCGGAGTGGGGAGTGTGCTGGCGTGGTGGGCTTCGGTGAGGGAAACCACAGAGACACAGAGGACACGGAGGGCACAGAAAGCTTCCCCACAAGGTGGGCTCACCGCAGGGTGAGCCCAGGATTTCTTGGGGGTGTATGTTTGGGTCCGGCGAGGCTCGCTCCCTCTCGTGGATGCCCACCCCAGAACCAACAGGGCCCGGGTCGGCAGCGCGCCGATCCGGGCTCGATTTCTCCGTGACCTCTGTGCCCTCGGTGCCTCTGTGGTTCTGCAGTCGGGCCGCGGCCGTCCCTCGGGTCCCAGGTGCTATCGCAGCTACGCCGTGCGGTACTCGCCCCAGACCCGGCGGAGCGTGTCGCTGATCTCGCCAAGGGTGGCGCGGGCGCGGACCGCGGCGATGATCGGCGGCATGAGCGGGACCTCGGAGCGCGCCGCCGACTCGACCAACGCCAGGGTGCCCGCCACGGCGCCGGCATCGCGGGTGGCCTTCACTTCCCGGAGGCGGGCCACCTGCCGGGTGGCCAGCGCCGAATAGTCGGGGCGCGCCAGCGCCGGCGGCGGCGCGTCGTCGGTGAAGCGGTTCACCCCCACCACCACCTGTGCCCCCGATTCCTGCGCCTGCTGCAGCCGCCAGGCGCTGTCCGCGATGGCTTCCTGGAAGAACCCCCGGGTCACCGCCACCGCGGCCCCGCCGAGGGCGTCCACTTCCGCGATGATGGCGCGCGCCTCGGCCTCGATGCGGTCGGTGAGGGCCTCCACATACCAGCTGCCGGCCAGCGGGTCGATGGCCTGCTGCAGGCCGCTCTCGTAGCCGAGGATCTGCTGCGTCCGGAGGGCCAGCGTCGCCGATTCGGCGGTGGGCAGCGCCAGCGCCTCGTCGTACCCGTTGGTGTGCAGCGATTGCGTGCCGCCGAGCGTGGCGGCCAGCGCCTGCACCGTGACCCGCACCACGTTGTTGAGCGGCTGCTGGGCCTGCAGCGTGACGCCACCCGTCTGGGTGTGGAAGCGGAGGCGGCAGGTCTGGTCGTCCGCGCCGAACCGCTCGCGGGCGAGGCGCGCCCACAGCCGGCGTGCCGCACGGAACTTGGCCACTTCCTCGAACAGGTCGTTGTGCGCGGCGAAGAAGAACGAGAGTCTGGGCCCGAAGCGGTTGACGTCGAGCCCCGCCTCCACCGCGCGCCGCACGTACTCGCACGCGTTGGCCAGCGTGAAGCCCACCTCCTGCGCGGCGGTGGCCCCGGCCTCCCGCATGTGGTACCCGCTGATGGAGATCGGGTTGAAGTTCATCTCCTCCTCGGCCACGAAGCGGAAGAGGTCCACGACCAGCCGCAGCGACGGCTCCGCCGGGTAGATGTAGGTGCCCCGCGCGATGTACTCCTTGAGCACGTCGTTCTGCACCGTCCCCTGCAGTTGCTTCCGCGCCACCCCCTGCTCCTCCCCCACCACCACGTACATGGCCAGGAGGATCGGCGCGGTGGCGTTGATGGTCATCGAGGTCGAGACCTGGCCGAGCGGGATCTCGCGGAAGAGCGCGTGCAGGTCCTCGACGGTGTCGATGGCCACGCCAACGCGGCCCACCTCGCCCTCGGCCATGGGGTGGTCGGAGTCGAAACCCATCTGGGTCGGCAGGTCGAAGGCGGTGCTCAAGCCCGTCTGCCCGGCGGCGAGCAGGGTGCGGAAGCGCCCGTTGGTTTCCTCGGCCGTGCCGAAGCCGGCGTACTGGCGCATGGTCCACAGCCGTTCGGTGTACATCTTCGGGTACACGCCGCGCGTGAACGGGAACCCGCCGGGCCGGCCGAGATCGGTGGCGGGGATGCCGTGCCAGTCGTCGGGTCCGAAGGCGCGCTTGGAATCGTCAGCCATGGCCGTGCCGTGTGGGGAGGTTCAGCGGGAAGTTTACCGCGAGGGGGCCGGGAAACGAGAGGGCCGCCGCGAATCCACTCGTCAGCGGCCCGTCGCCCCGCCGTGCGGCGGGGGCCGTCTGGGAAGCCGGGCTCGCTAGGCCCGGTCCTGCTGCAGGTTGCGGAGCGTGTCCGCCACGTAGCCCACGTCCTCGCGGGAGCCGATGACGAGCGGTGTCCGCTGGTGCAGGTGGTCGGGCATGATGTCGAGGATGCGCCGGGTGCCGTCGGTGGCCGAGCCGCCCGCCTGCTCGGCGATGAAGGCCATGGGGCTGCACTCGTAGAGGAGGCGGAGCTTGCCGTCGGGATTCCGGCTGTCGCTCGGGTACAGGAAGATGCCGCCGGCGATGAGGTTCCGGTGGAAGTCCGCCACGAGCGAGCCGATGTAGCGACTGTTCTTGCCCTTGATCTCCTCCGGCCGGTCGCCGTGGAGACCGCGCACGGCCCACTGCGTCCCCTTCTGCCAGCGCGCGAAATTGCTCTCGTTGACGCTGTAGTACTTGCCCACCCGCGGTGTCACGAGCTTGGGGTGGGAGAGCAGGAACTCGCCGATGGAGGGATCGAGCGTGAAGCCGGCCACCCCCTGCCCGGTGGTGTAGACCATCATGGTGCTCGAGCCGTAGATCACATAGCCCGCCGCCACCTGCTTGCAGCCGGCCTGCAGCACGTCGGCGAGCGCGCCGTGGCCCTCGAGGCTCACCCGCCGGTAGATGGAGAAGATGGTCCCCACCGCCCCGTTCACGTCGATGTTCGACGAGCCGTCGAGCGGGTCGTAGAGCACCACGTACTTGCCCACCGGGTAATTGTCGGGCACCGGAATGAGCGTCTCGTCCTCCTCGGAGGCCATGACGCAGACGCGGCCGGTGTGGTTCAGCGCATTGGTGAGCGTGTCGTTGGCGAAGATGTCGAGTTTCTGCTGCTCCTCGCCCTGCACGTTGGTGGCCCCGGCGCTGCCGAGGATGTTGACGAGCCCCGCGCGCCGGATGCTGGCGGCAATGATCTTGGCCGCGAGGGCGATGTCGTACAGGAGGTTGGAGAGCTCACCGGTCGCTTCGGGGTACTTCTCCTCCTGGTCGAGGATGAAGCGCTCGATGGTCGTGACCTGGTTCATCAGCACGGTCTGCCTCGTGGTGCCCGGCCTGCAGCGTAAAGGTGGTGTCGCGGCCGTCCGCCGCGAGGCGGACGTCGTGGCCATCGGTCTGGACGGTGACCGTTCCCGCCTGGTCGGTGCGCCAGAGGCCGATGCCCACCTGCCGAAATCGTGCCAGCACTTCTGCGTGGGGGTGCCCGTAGCGGTTCCCCGCCCCCACGCTCATCACGGCGACGCTCGGGGCCAGCTCCGTGAGCCACGCGGCACCGCTTGCGCTCCGGGAGCCGTGATGCCCCACCTTGAGGACGGTCACCCGCCCCACCCGGCCCGCCAGCCGCCCCTCCACCGGCAGTCCCGCATCGCCCACGAACAGGGCGCGGAACGCCCCGTACTCCACCAGCAGGACCACCGAATCCTCGTTCAGGTCCTCGGCGGCCTCGGCCCAGCGGGGGTCGGGATGGAGCACCCGGAACCGCACGCCGTCGAGCTCAAACGCCTGACCGTCCCGTGCCGGGGTCCAGGGGATGCCCTCGGCGGCCAGCAGGTCCAGCAGACCCGTGTAGAGCGAGTCGGGGACCAGCGCGGCCGGCTCGAGCACCCGATCCACCGGCTCCCGGTCCAGGATGGCGCGGAGGCCGCCCATGTGGTCGAGGTGCGCGTGCGAGATCACGGCGAGCGTCAGGCGCCCGGCCCGGTGCCGGGCAAGGAACGGGAGGATCACCTGCCGACCGGCATCCCGCCCGCCCCCGGCGGGGCCGGCGTCGATCAGCACCCAGTGCCCGCCTGGCGTGCGGAGCACGGCGGCATCGCCTTGTCCAACGTCCAGAAAATGTAACGTGAGGCCGAAACTCCTGTCACCATCGAGATTTAGCGACTCGGCAAAGAGGAGTACCCAGCTACCCAGCGCAGCCGCCAGCGCCCACCGCCGCCCGGCCTCCGCTCGGCGTCCCGCCCGCCGTGCCCCACCAGGCCACGAGCAGGATCAGGGCCCACGGCAATGCGGACCTGGCCTCAGGCGCCTGGATCACCGTCAGGGCATCCCAGCTGCCCCCCACCAGGCCAGCTGGTCGAGGCCGAGCAGCGCCCCGCTCGCCGCCGCCAGCGGGGCCGCGAGCGGGGCACGACGCGGCCGCCAGCAGGCTCAGCACCACCCCAGGCACCGCCACGGCGGCCAGCGGGATGGCCACGAAGTTGAGCGCGAGGCCGGCGAGCGACACCATCCCGAAGAGCGCGGCGGCCACCGGGGCGGTGGCCAGCGTGGCGCCGACCGACCCCGCGAGCGTCCGCCAGGCCACGCGCGGTGCCCAGGGCGCGGTCACTCCAGCGAGGTGGCGACGAGGGCACCGAGCAGGGCCAGCGCGGACAACCAGGCCCCGGCGTCGAAGGGCCGCCCACGGGTCGGCGAGCAGCACCACGAGGCAGGTGGTCCCGAGGAGGGCGAGCGGCGCGGGATGCCGCTGCCGCCAGTGCGAGAGCGCAGCGAGCGACGCCAGCAGCGCGGCCCGCGCCGCCGGCGGGGCCAGCCGAGAAGGCCACGTAGATCACCGCCACCACGGCGCCCGCCAGCTCCGCGCGGACCGGCGGCATCCCCGCCAGCCGCCCCAGCAGGACGATCCACGCGACGATCACGCCGACGTGAAAGCCGGAAATCGAGAGGATGTGCACCAGCCCCGCCCGGGCGTAGCGATCACGGAGTTCGGGCGCCATGGCGCCGCGGCGGTTGACGATGAGCGCCTCGACGGTGCCCGTCCGCTCGCCGTACAGCCGCCGGGTGGCGTGGGCCAGCCAGTTGCGCAGTCGGTCCGCCACCGTGGGCCGAAAGCCGCGGCGGACATGGCGCCGCACCAGCCAGGTGCCCTCGGGCCTGCCGAACCGCCCCGCCCTCGGGAGCCAGCGTCCCTCCGACACCACCTCGGCCCCGGCGCCGAGCCGTTCAGCAGGCGGCCAGCGCGTGTCCACCAGTCCGGGGCACCCCGCGCCCACCACCTCGGCCCGGCCGCCCCGGCCCCCGGCTCCACCGGGTCCACGAGCCGGAGGACCACGCGGCCCTCGCCGGGGTGAAGGCCGGCCGCACAGCTCCGGGCCGTCTCGGACCACGCCGCCACGGCCAGCGCCCGGCCGAGGGCGAACGCCGCGACGAAGAGGAGGACGGCCGCCGCCAGGCCTGCGGCGCCGACGAGCAGGAGGGCCAAACCACCGCACCCGGTCCCAGAAAACGCACGAGGCCGGTCGCGAGACCGGCCCCGAAGGCAAGGAGCAACAGCAGCGGGTTCACCCTCGCCCCCGCACGGGGCGGCGGCCGACCTCAGGCCTTGCGGCCGCACCTCGGCGCCAGCGAGACCTTCCGGATGCCCTCCATGACGGCCACGTCGATGGCGGCGCGGTTCTGGTCCTTTTCCAGGTTGATGTCGCTCACCACCCGGCCCTCGAGGCCTACCACATAACGGGGCGGCAGGCGGTTGAGCGCGTACACCAGGACGTCGGCATGGCAGGTGTCGCACCCGCAGAAGCTGGTGAACGAGCCAACCACGTGCCGATAGCTCTCCTCGGCGTGGTCCTCGACGAGGTTCCGCAACGCGGGCTTGCTCATGCGAGCACCGTGAGCGCTGGGCGCGTGATCCGCCCGGTGAAGGTGGAGCCGGTGGTGCCGGTGAGTTCCACCTCATGGTACTCGCCGATGGCCTCCGGCGGGAGGTCCACCAGCACCAGGTGGTTGGTGCGGGTGCGGCCCAGGAGCAGGTCGCCACGCTTTGCGGGACGCTCCACCAGGATCTCGTGGCGGCTGCCGACCCGGGCCATGTTGCGCACCTTGGCCTGGCGCCGCACCAGCTCGATGAGCCGCTCCAGCCGCTCCGCGGACTCCTCCTCCGGCACATGATCCTTGAGCCGGACCGCCGGCGTGCCATCCCGCACCGAATAGCGGAAGGTATAGGCGTCGTCGAAGCCGGCCGCCTCCACCAGGGAGAGCGTCTCCTGGAACTGCGCCTCGGTCTCGCCGGGGAAGCCGACGATGATGTCCGTGGAGAACGTGATGGCCGGCATGGCCCGGCGGAGCCGCGCCACCACCTCGAGGTATTCCTCCCGGGTGTAGCGCCGCAGCATCCGCTTGAGCACGGCGTTGGAGCCGCTCTGCACCGGCAGGTGCACGTGCTCGCAGACGGCCGGGGTCGTGGCCATGGCCTCGATGACCCGGTCGGTGAAGTCGGTGGGGTACGGGCTGGTGAAGCGGACACGGCGGATGCCGTCCACCGCGCCGACGGCGCGGAGGAGGTCGGCAAAGTCGTGGGTGCCGTCGTGGTAGCTGTTGACCGTCTGCCCAAGGAGCGTCACCTCGGAGGTGCCCTGGCCGGCGAGCTGCCGGACCTCGCGGATCACCTCCTCCAGTGTACGGCTCCGCTCCGGCCCGCGCGTATACGGGACGATGCAGAAGGTGCACTTATAATCGCAGCCCCGCTGCACCGTCACGAAGGCGGTGGCGCCCGTCTCGCGCACCGGGGGAACGTCCTCGTAGTGCTCCCAGGAGCGGAACTCGGTGTCGCTCACCCGGCTGCCCTGGGCGGCCTGCGCCACCAGGGTAGCGAGGTTCCGGTAGGCGTCGGGACCGGCCACCAGGTCCACGCGGGGCACCTCCGCCAGGAGCCTGGGCCCCAGGCGCTGCGCCATGCAACCCACCACGCCAAGCACGGTGCCCCGGCGCTTGTGCTGCTGCAGCTCCCCGAGCCGGCCGATCACCCGCTGTTCCGCGTTGTCGCGCACGGCGCAGGTGTTCACCAGCATCAGGTCGGCACCCTCCGGCGTGTCCACCTGCACGTACCCGTCCCGCCCGAGCGCCCCGAGCATGAGCTCGGTGTCGGCCACGTTCATCTGGCAGCCGTAGGTCTCGATGTAGACGGTGCGGGCCATGGCGGGCCTCAGCGGCTCCCGTAGGGGCGGACCGAGAGGCCGAGCACCAGCGAGAAGGCGCGCTCCTTGTACGCGCCGGACGCGCTCCGGAACGCCTGCTCCAGCGACACGTCGAACCCGGCCCGTTCCTGCGCAAAGCGGAGCCCCGTGCCCATCGAGAGCGTGACCTCGTGCGGCTGGTCGCCGGCGTCGAGGGGGAACGGGAGCTGGGCGTAGCGCACGCCGAAGCGGAGCGGCAGGCTGGTGGACCGGCGGGTGTTGCGCACCCACTCGCCACCGAAGGAGAGGTCGAGGGTGTTGTCCGCGCCGGCGCCCCCCTGCGCCTGGAAGTCGCTGTTGGCCCCCGACCAGGTGCGGTACACCCCGGCGCCGGCCAGTGTCAGGCGGCGGTGGGGCCGGAACTGCACGCCCGCGCCGAGGGTGTAGGGCAGGTCGATGGAGGTGACGCCGCTCGAGTCGCGGTCCACGTCCACCTTGCCGTCGCTCCGAGCGTAGAGGGACACCCGCAGGTTGTTGCGCAGCTCGTGGATCAGGCCCAGCGACAGGCCGAAGCCCTGGTAGGAGAGTTCCGCGGACTGCTTGATCGAGACAAAGCTGGTGTCGGCGAAGCTCCGCCGCGCCTCCATCCGGCTCGAGCCCGTGATCCAGTACGCCGCCGCGCCCACCAGCGTCCGCTTCCCGAGGACCATGCCGGCGCCAAAGCGGATCTCGTTGAGGCCGCCGAGGGATGAAAGGGTGTCGTTCACGCCGACGGGGACCCCTCGGACCAGGATGGTGTCGATGGAGGAGAGCCGGAAGTCCCGGTCGGCGTAACTGCCGAAGGCCACGCCGAGGCCCACACGCGTCCCCGGCACGGGGCCGCCCACGGACATGAGCGGGAAGCGGGATTCCCGCAGGCTGGCGTCGCCGGCCGGGCTTTCCCAGCGCCGCCAGGTCGGGGCCATCACGAAGTTGCCGGTGAGGGCCCGCATCTGCCCCAGCGCGGCCGGGTTGCCGTCACTCTCGGCATCGAAGGGCGCAAAGCTCCCGCCGGTGGCGCGGGCCGCCGGGGTGAGGGGCCGTCCCGGATGGCCTAGGCCACGCACCCCGAAGATCGAGGACTGCGCCACGAGCAGGCCGGGCATCGCGGCCACGAGGAGCGCGGCGAAGGTCCCGCGCACGAGTCTCTGGGCCGCCACTTAGGGATCCTCGAACGGGAAGGGTCGGGCAAAGGTGACGCGAAGCCGGGGCTGGAAACCGGGCGTCCGCGTGGATCCGAAGGTGGGGCGCGTGAAGGTGCTGGCCTCGGGCGACAGGATAAGGAGGAGCGCCGCGGGCAGCGGGTTGCTGCCCTGCCAGGTGCTTGCCGCAGCCCGTACCTCGATCCGTACGGTGTCCGTCTGCCCCGTCAGCACCGTGTCGATGCCGGCGAAGGCCGAGCTGGTGACCGCCGGCGACTTGGCCCCGAAGTCGGCCAGCACCGGCCGGGCCAGGATGAACGCCGTGTCGCCGGGGATGCCCACCACGGGGGTGGCGGGCAGGAGCTCGAGGGACACGCGGATGAGCTGCGCCGAGTCCCGCAGGTAGCTGGGCCAGTTGAAGCGCAGCAGGCTCCGGGCACTCGGCACGCCGCCAACCGTCAGCAGGTCGGGATCCAGCACCTCGGTGGTCTGGCTGCGATAGGCGGCGAACTGCGCGGAGCGGATGAGGGTCCGCTGCACCGTGCTGTCCTGGTACGGCAGCCGGACGTAGGTGATGAACGTCGGCGCGACCGTCGAGGAGGCCACGTTGCCGATGCGCACCCCAGTCCCCTGCGCCGCCCGGAGGCCGATGCCGAGCGACAGGATACCGGTGTCCGCCGGGGCGATGGCCACGCGGGCCAGTGCGGCCCCGGTGAGCACCCGCCGGTAGCGGCCCACCGTGTCGAGCACGAAGCTGTCTACCGTGTTGGCCACGGTGAAGGCGGTGTCGAGGTCCGTGAAGGTCACCGTGCTGTCGGTGAGCGCCGGCATGCGGTAGAGCACCAGCCGCGCATTGGGCACCGAGGTGTCGCGGTAGAGCAGCGCCACCTCGAAGGCCACCGAGTCGATGGTGTACGCCTTCAGGGTGTCCTGGATCTCGAGCGAGTCCGGGCGTTTGGTGAAGCGCAGGACCGCGCGGTCCTCACTCAGCGGAAACTGGTACGAGACCCGTAGCCCCGAGCCCGAGCCGGCCCGGACATAGCCGGCGAAGCTGGTATCCCCCGAGGGCACCGGCGTGAGCACCGTGTCCACGAGGTCAAAGCCGCCCGGGCAGAGCGCGGGGCAGTCGGCCGGGGCGGCCAGCTTCTCCTGGCAGGCGCCGGTCCCGAGGACCAGGGCCAGCAGGGTTCCTGCACGAAGGTGACGCGTCAGATCCCACCTCATCACAAGCGAAAGCCCCCCGGAAGGAGCTCGTGAAGCGTCCACTGGCGGCGGCCCGACGGGCCCACCCCCACGACGCGAAGGTCCGGCGCAAACTCGAACAGCACCTGCCGGCAGGCCCCGCACGGGCTCACCGGCGGCTCGGCATCGGCCACGATCACGATCCGCGTGAAGCGCCGCGCCCCCGCACTCACCGCCTGCGCCACCGCACTGCGTTCGGCGCAGAGCGTCAGGCCGAAGGAGGCGTTCTCCACGTTGCAGCCGGTGAAGACGCGCCCGTCGTCCGCCTCGAGCGCCGCGCCCACCCGGAAGTGCGAGTAGGGCGCATGGGCCTGCTCCCGCACCGCCCACGCCGCAGCCTCCACCGGATCGTCAGCCACACCACACCTCGTCGAGGAACGAGCGCCCCGCCGCGAGCGGCGGCACGCCGAAGAACTCGGCCAGCGTCTGCCCGACGTCGGCGAAGGTGGCGAGGGAGCCGAGCGGGACCGGCTGCACCTGGGGGCCCAGGGCCAGCACCGGCACCCGCTCCCGCGAATGGTCGGTGGAGGGGGTGGTCGGGTCGTTCCCGTGGTCGGCCGTAATAATAACCAGATCGCCCTCCCGCACCGGAGCGAGGAGCGCCGGCAGCGCCGCATCGAGCGACTGGAGCCCCTGGACGTAGCCCGGGACGTCGTTGCGGTGGCCCCAGGTCTGGTCGAACTCGATCACGTTGGCGAAGATGAGCCCGTCGGGCACCGTCCGGAGCGCCTCGCCGATCGTCACGTAGGCCTCGGGGTTGCCGGCGGGGTGCGTGCTGGTGATGCCCCGGTGGGCAAAAAGGTCGTCCACCTTGCCGATCCCGAGCCGCGGGATCCCGGCCGAGGCCAGCCGGTCCAGCAGCGTGTCGGCCGGGGGGGCGAGGCTGAAATCCCGGCGGCGCGGGGTGCGCTCCCAGTGCCCGGCCTCCCCCGTGAATGGCCGCGCAATGACCCGCGCGGTGGCATCGGCCCCCACGAGGAGCTCGCGCATCACCTCGCAGGCCCGGTAGAGCTCCGCAAGCGGCACGCGGGCCTCGTGCGCGGCGATCTGGCAGACGCTGTCGGCCGAGGTGTAGAGGATCCAGTCGCCGGTGGCGAGGTGGGCGGGGGCGAGCTCGTCCAGGATGGCGGTGCCCGACGCGGGACGGTTGCCGAGGATCCCACGGCCGGTGCGCCGGGCGAGCTCGTCCGTCAGGCGCGCATCGAAGCCCGCCGGCCAGGTCCGGAAGGGCGTCTCGAGCACCACGCCGCAGAGCTCCCAGTGCCCCGTGATGCTGTCCTTCCCCGCCCCCTGCGGCAGCGCCACGCCATGAGCCGCCTCCGGCCGGTCCACGCGCGCCACGCCGTCGAGGTTGCCGCACCAGCCGAGACCCAGCCGCTCGAGGGCGGGCAGCGACAGCCCGCCGACGGCGCGCGCCACGTTGCCGAGGGTGTCGCTGCCCGTGTCCCCGTAGGCGTCGGTGTCGGGCGCGGGCCCGATGCCGACCCCGTCGAGGACGATGAGCGCGGCCCGCCGGCCCAGGCGGCTCACCCGCCCTGCCCGGCCTTCTCGGTGGTCACGAAGCGGAACCGGAGGGCCGTGAGCGCCTGCGTCAGCAGGTTCTGCTCGTCGGGATCGAGGTGGCCCGCGGTCTTCTGCTCCAGCATGCCGAGCGTGTCGATGAGGGTCCGGGCCACGTCGCGGGGGTTGGGATTGCCGGGGGCGCCGGGCGGGAGCTGGCCGTTCAGGGCCTGGTCGGCCTGGTAGGCGAGGCCGGTGACGAGGGTGGCGAAGTGCGGGTTCATGCGTGATACCGCCGCGGGATCCGCGGCCCCATGCTGGTGAGGAGTTCGTAGCTGATGGTCCCGGCGCGCTTCGCCTGGTCATCGAGGGAGACGACCCCGCCGAAGAGGGTGGCCACGTCCCCGGGCTCCACGGGCACGTCCGGGGCCACCATCACGAAGTCCATGGTGACGCGGCCGACGATGGGGGCCAGCCGGTCGTGCAGCTCCACCGCGCCGACGTTGCTGAGCGACCGGTGCACCCCATCCGCGTAGCCGATACCCAGGGTTGCCACGCGGGTGTCGCGCGGGGCGGTCCAGGTGCCGCCGTAGCTCACGGTCTCGCCGGCCCGGACGATCCGCGTGGCCACGACCCGGGCCCGGAGCCGCACCACCGGCTCGGGCCGCGGGCCCGCGGCGTCCCCGCCGTACAGGAAGATCCCGGGGCGCACGAGGTCCGCGGCGTAGTGTTTCCCCTGCAGCGCGGCCGCGCTGTTGGCGGCGTGCACCACGGGCGGCCGGACCGGGAGCGCCTCAAGGACCTGCTGGAAGCGGCGCCACTGCCGGTGCACCGATGCGGGGTCGCTGTCGGCCGAGGCAAAATGGGTGAAGCAGCCCTCGAAGCCGGGCGCCGTGGCGAGCAGGTCCCGCCAGGCGGGAGTATCGCTCCAGCGAAACCCGGTCCGGCTCATCCCGCTGTCGATGTCGAGGTGGAACGGCTCGGGACCCTGTGCCAGCCAGGCCATGAGCGACTCGATGTCCCCGATGGTAGGGCGGAGTGCGTGTCCGAGATAGCGGGGGATCAGCGCGGGATGAAGTGGCTGGAACACCAGGATGGGCCGGCTGATGCCGGCGGCGCGGAGCTCCGCCCCCTCCTCCACCGTGGCCACGCCGAAACCCCAGGGGTCCAGCGCGTCCAGCGCGCGGGCCACCTGGATGGCCCCGACACCGTACCCGTTGGCCTTGACCATGGGGAGGAGCCGGGCCCCCGACACGGCGGCCACGGTGCGGGCATTGGCGCGGAGGGCACCGAGGTCGATGTCGGCCCAGGCCCGCTCCGGTTCGGGCGAGATTGACGGCATACTCACGCGGCGGATATGATACCGGCCACGGAGGATAAATGCAAGAAACATCAGCGCTTGGACGCGCTATCCACATGGTCCGGGACCTGCGCCGGCGGTGCCCCTGGGACCGCGTCCAGACCCGCGAGACGATCCGCCCCTACCTCATCGAGGAAGTCTTCGAGCTCGACCACGCCATCGCCGAGGGCAACGCCGCCGCGGTCCGCGAGGAGGTAGCCGACCTGCTGCTCCACCTGGCCTGGCAGCTGGTGCTGGGCGAGGAGCGGGGTGAGTTCACGGCCGACGAGGTGGCCCACGACCTCGAGACCAAGATGAAGCGGCGCCACCCGCACCTCTTCGACCTCGGGCCCGCGGAGCGGTGGGAGAACCTCAAGCGGAAGGAACGGCAGCGCGGCGTGCTCGACGGCCTGCCGCCTGCCCTTCCCGCCCTGCACCTCGCCTACCGGCTGCAGGAGCGGGCGGCGGGGGTGGGCTTCGACTGGCCCGACACGGCGGGCCCGCTCGCCAAGATCCAGGAGGAGTTGGCGGAGGTGGAGGCGGAGCTCGACGCCCTCATCCCGCCCCCCGCCTCGTCAGGCGAGCCGTCCGGCGAGCCCATCCCCCCCCAGCCCCCGGATGCGCTCATCGACGAGATCGGCGACCTCCTCTTCGCCGTCGTCAACCTGGCCCGGAAGGCACGCGTCCAGCCGGCCACGGCACTCGACCGCGCCAACGCCAAGTTCCGCCGCCGCTTCGAGGCCATCGAGGCCCTGGCCGCCGAGCGCGGCATCGACGTCCCCAGCGCCGGGCTCGACGCGCTCGACCGCCTCTGGGACGAGGCCAAGGCCCGGGAAACGACGTAGGGGCCGGCTATTGCCGGCCCCTACGACGAGCTCTGGGCGATACCGCGGGTGCGGCTCGGCGTCAGGGATAGAGCCGGTGTATCTGCCGGGGGAAGGCAATCGTCTCCCGGATGTGGGGCAGGCCGCAGATCCAGGCCACCGTGCGTTCCACTCCGAGACCAAAACCTGAGTGCACGAAGGTGCCGTACCGACGCAGGTCGAGGTACCAGTCGTACGCCTTGGGGTCGAGTCCCTGCTCGTGGATGCGGGCCAGCAGCCGGTCGTAGTCGTCCTCGCGCTGCGAGCCGCCGATGATCTCGCCGTAGCCCTCGGGGGCCAGGCAGTCGTTGTTGAGCACGGTGCGCGGGTCGTCCGGGTTCTCCTTCATGTAGAACGCCTTGACGCCCTTCGGGTAGTTGAAGACGAACACCGGCCGGTCGTACTGCTGGGCCAGCAGCGTCTCGTCGTCACCGCCGAGGTCCTTGCCCCACTCCATGTCGGAGCCAAGGCTGTTGAGGCGCGCCACGGCGTCGGTGTAGGAGATGCGGTGGAAAGGCGCCTGCACCCGCTCCAGCGGCGTGGTGTCGCGCTCCAGCTCCTTGAGCTCTTCCTTCCGCGCCTCGATGGTGCGGCCCACGATGTAGCTGACGAAGTCTTCCTGCAGCCGCATGTTGGCGGCCGAGTCGTTGAAGGCCACCTCGGGCTCCACCATCCAGAACTCCGTGAGGTGGCGGCGCGTCTTGGACTTCTCGGCCCGGAAGGTGGGGCCAAAGCAATACACCTTGCCGAGCGCCGCCGCGGCCGCTTCCACGTAGAGCTGGCCGGTCTGGGCCAGGTAGGCCTTGCCGAGGTCGAAGTAGTCGGTGGCGAAGAGCTCGCCGGCCTGCTCGCCGATGGAGCCGGTGAGGATCGGGGTGTCCACCAGCGTGAAGCCGCGCTCGTAGAAGAAGTCCCGGATGGCCTTGATCACCTCATTGCGCACCTTGGCGATGGCCACCTGCCGGCGGCTGCGCAGCCACAGGTGGCGATGCTCGAACAGGAACTGGGTGCTATGCTCCTTCGGCTGGATCGGGAACTCGGTGGACGCGCCGATGATCACCAGGTCGGTCACGTGCATCTCGTAGCCACCCGGCGCCCGCGCCTCGGCCCGGACCGTGCCGGTGGCGGCCAGGCTCGTCTCCTGCGTGAGGCCGGCGATGCGGCCCCAGACCTCCTCAGGGACGTCGCGCTTGCTGATGACGAGCTGGAGGAGCCCGGTGCCGTCGCGGAGGACCACGAAGGCGAGCTTGCCGCTCGAGCGGAACGTGGACACCCAGCCCTGGACCGTGACGACGGTGTCGGTGTGCTGGCCGAGGGCTTCGATGCGGACGGTGGTCATGGTCGGAGGTGGCCCGTGAGCGGAAGGCAATTCGGGGCGTGGAGTCTAGCCTTCGCCCTGATGGGCGTCAACGCGGCGTGCGGGGGGTACCGTCCGCCCATCGAGGGGCCCGTGGGGGGGGTGGCCCGTCCGGAGCCCATCGCCGGGACGCCCCTCACCCGGCAGTGGACCTCCCGCATTGCCCGGGGCCCGAGCGGGCCCATCGCCCTCGACTCGGCACGACTCTACGTGGGCGCCGGGGACCGCCAGGTACTGGCAGTGGAGCTCCGGAACGGCGTTACCCGCTGGTCGGTGCGGCTCGCCGGGCCGGTGGTGGGCGGCGTGGTGCTGGCAGGCCGGCGGGTCTACGCCGCGAGCGACCGCCCCGGGGGCAAGGTGCACGCCTGGGACGCCGAGAACGGGAATCAGGCGTGGGCCACCCGCACGGGGTACGTGGATGTCCCGCTGACCGTCACCGGCGGACGTGTCTTCGTCCTGACCCGACGCGGGCTCCTGGTGGCGCTCGACGCCAAGTCCGGCGACAAGCTCTGGCAGCGCCCGGTGCGAAGCGCCCGCATCGCCATGGAGCCGCTGCCGGGTGATCGGCTGCTCATCACCGGCTACGACAGCCTCCTGGTGGTGGCGCAGCGCGACGGGCGGACTCTCACGCGGCACCGGGCGCCGGGGGCGATGCTCTCGCCGTGGGTACGCCATGCGGGCACCCTCCTGACCGCCACGGGCGATTCCCTGGTGGTGGCGCTCGACGACTCCACGCTGGTCGAGCGCTGGCGGGTACGGCTCGATGCACCGCTCACCGCCCCGCCAACCCTCCGGGGCGACACCATCTACGCCGTGACCCGCGTGGGCACCCTGTACCGCGTTCTCCCGGGCGCCGGCGCCGAGGCGACGCTCCTCTCCGCAGCAGAGTGGCCCGCCACCGGCGCACCGGTGGCCCTCGGAGACTGGGTGCTGGTGGGCAGTTCCGATGGTGGACTCCGTGCCTTCACCACCAGCGGGCAGGAGGCCTGGCGGATCCCGCTCGGCCGCCCCTTCGAGCTCCCCCCGATCCCCCTCCCCGGCGGCGACTTCCTCGCTCTCGGCGGCCGGGGTGACCTCACAAGGATCACGCCGTGACGGACCTCGCCCGCGCCCGGCTCACCCTGACCCTCCTGGCGGTGCTGCTCATGCTGGCCGGCCCGCTCGCGGCGCAGGACTCCCTGCTCTCCGTGCGGCGGGGCTCACCCTTCCTGGTGAAGTACGGGAAGTGGGTGACGCTAGCCGCCGCCATCGGGATGGGCCTGCAGGCGCAGTCCGCGCACGAGGAGGCCGACCGCTCCTACCGGCGGCTGGAGCAGTATTGCCTGGACGACGACACTCGCTGCGACCTCGGCGCGAACGGCAAGTACCTCGATCCGGTCACCGAGGGGTACTACCGTGTCGCCAACCGGTCCGACCGGCGGGCTCGCCACTGGCTGGTGGGTGGCGAGGTGTCGCTGCTCGCCACGGCGGGGATGTTCGTCTGGGA
>JBGAOL010000453.1:0-2499 GCA_044221825.1 Gemmatimonadales bacterium | reverse complement strand
GTCGCCGGGGACGTTGAACACCAGGCGGAAGCGGCGGAAGCCGTCGCGCCAGAGCGCCGGGAGGTACTCGGAGGCGTCCACCGGCCGGGAGTGGAGCAGGCGGTTCCGGCAGGCGCTGTCGGTGGCCAGCGGGAAGGTGTAGCCGGCCGGGTCGGTCAGCTCCACGTGAGTGTGCTTCTGCACGCAGAGGTCGCGGCAGGTGGTGGCCTCGCGGTCGAAGGCCGCGGAGAGGACGCAGTGCTCGAGCGTCATCCCCTCCGGCCGCCCGTAGGCCAGGACCTCGAAGCCCGCCCCGCCCCACGGCGCCGCCACCTGCCGCATCTCGTCGCCGGTCAGCTCAATGGAGAGCGTGATGCCCCGCGCGCCGAGGCCGAAGAGTTCGGCCGCGGTGAGTTGGTTGAAGGCGTTGGTGGCGTAGTCGGCGATCACGTCGCGCCCCGCCGCCGCGAGCTCGGCGAGGAGGCCCAGGTGGCCGGTGAGCACCGGCGTGCCGAGGGCCAGCCACTTGTCCACCGTCTTCCGGTCCTCGGGGCGCACGATCGTGGGTGTGCGGAGGCGCACCGGGACCCCGCGGGCGGCCAGCTCGTCGATGAGCGCCTTCACGCGGCTGACGGGCGGCGTGGGGTGGCGGATGAAGAGGTCGAGGACGATCTCCTCCGCCCCCGCCTCCGCCGCGGCCCGCGCATCGTCGAGGCTGAACACCTCCGCCACGAGGCCCGGACGGACCACGTCCTTCGTCATCCGCCGCGTCGAGCCCTCGGCCAGGAGCGCGGCGAGCCTGGCCTCCCGCTCGGCGAGGCGCGCCGACTCGGCCCAGTCGCGCCGGGTGGTGAGTTCCTGCACCGCCTCCTGCCGGAGCTGGTTCACGGCGCTCACCGGCAGGAAGAGCGGCCCCTGCGTGGCGAAGGCGGCGAGGTCCAGCGCGCCGAGCTCGAAGGGCGACTCGCCGAGGCGGCCCAGCTGCTCGCGCAGCTTGGCCTCGTCGAGGCCGTGCTTCGTGGCGGGGGCGAGCGTCACGGTGCTCTGCACCTTCACCGACTCGCCGTCGGCGGTGCAGACCAGGGTGAGCGGACTGCCGGCGCCGCCGATGACCTTGATGTCGAGCCGCGTCCTCGGCGGCGCAATGCGCTCGGGCGTGCCCTCGTAGGACGTGCGCGCCCGCTCGAGCAGCGCCGCCTGCGACGAGCGCACCACCACCCAGGTGGCGGGCACGCGCGCGCCGGCGTTGATGGCCTGCAGGTGGCGGCCGCCGCGCTTGCCGAGGTCGCGCACTCGCGTCACCGTGAAGCCGGTGTTTCCCTTGGCCTGTCCTTCGGGATGCTCGAAGCCGAGGCCATCGCCCACCTGCACGGGCTGGGTGAGGGAGAGGAGGAGTTCCTTCCCCTCGGCGCCGGTGACGTGGCCTAACTCGGCGCCGCGGTTGTCGGGCTGGGCGCGGGTGATGTAGTCGCGGCCCGCGCGGCCGCCGTACATCCCGCCGGTGAAGCCGCGGGAGAAGATCTGCACCAGCGGCTGCATGTCGCTGGGCGCCGGCCCCTTCCACGTGCCCTTCCCCAGGCGGTCCAGGAAGTCCCGATAGGTGCGCGTGACGATGGCCACGTATTCCGGCTTCTTCTTCCGGCCCTCGATCTTGAGGCATCCGATCCCCGCCTCGGCGATCGCGTCGAGGTGCTCCGCGGCGGCGAGGTCGCGGGCGGAGATGAGGTAGCCGCGGTCGAGCTCCGCACCCGTGATGGCGTCGGTGAGCAGGTAGTCCTTGCGGCACGACTGCGCGCAGGCGCCGCGGTTGGCGCTCCGCTCGCTGATCATCCCCGACATGAAGCACTGGCCGCTGTAGCTGATGCAGAGCGCGCCGTGGATGAACGACTCGAGCCCGAGGCCCGGCACGGCGGCGCGGATGGCCTTGATGTCGTCAATCGTGTTCTCGCGCGCGAGCACCACGCGCTCCACGCCGAGCCGCTCGAGCACGCGGGCGCCGGAGTCGTCGTGCACGGTCATCTGGGTGGAGCCGTGGATCTCCAGGGTCGGGTACAGCGCGCGGATGAGCCGCACGGCGCCCAGGTCCTGGACGATGGCGGCGTCGATGCCCAGGTCCACGCACTCGCCCAGGTGGCGGAGGGCGTCGGCGAGCTCGGCGGGCTTGAAAAGGATGTTGAAGGTGAGGTAGATCCGGGCACCGGCGGCGTGCGCCAGGCGGCAGGCCTCCCCCACGTCCGCCATGGAGAGCTGCGCCCCGTCGTCGCGCGCGTTGAAGCGCTCGGCGCCGAGGTAGATGGCATTGGCGCCATTGGCGAGCGCCGCCCGGACCGCCTCGAGGGTCCCGGCGGGCGCCAGCAGCTCCGGCACGGCAGGGGTCTTCATGGCGGCAAATCTAGTCGGGGGTCGGGGAGGATGGTGGGTCTGGGGCGTGGGGTTGGGCTGGTCGTGGTTTTCACCGCAGAGGCGCGGAGGCGCAGAGGGCCGCAGAGGAACTGCGCTTGGAGAGAGGAGATCCGCACC